>JALRLM010000217.1 GCA_023254435.1 Hydrocarboniphaga sp. | reverse complement strand
CCAGCCGCCGCCCGCGCGTGATCCACAATCCCCGCCAGCGCATCGTTCGCGAGCGTCGCCAGTACAACAAGTGGGTGGCGACGCAGACGCTGGAGGATTACGCGCTGCGCTACACGGCGACGAGCGCGCGCAAGCGCTCGTCCTTCGCCATCGCCAACACGGCGCTGGGCGCGATCTCGTTTCTGGCCTGCGAGGCCATCGGCGGCAGCCTGACGCTGCAGTTCGGCTTCACCAACGCGATGCTGGCCATCGCGCTGGTCTGCGCGCTGATGTTCGTGATCGGCCTGCCCATCGCCGCCTATTCGGCGCGCTACGGCCTGGACATCGACCTGCTCACGCGCGGCGCGGGCTTTGGCTACATGGGTTCGACGATCACCTCGCTGATCTACGCCTCGTTCACTTTCCTGCTGTTCTCGATCGAGGCCAGCATCATGTCGCAGGCCCTGCACATGGTGACGGGCCTGCCACTGTGGATCGCGCATCTGATCAGCGCGCTCGTGGTCATTCCCATCGCCCTGTACGGCATCAGCCTGATTAGCCGCATGCAGATGGTGACGCAGCCGGTGTGGCTGCTGCTGCAGCTGGCGCCGCTGCTCTACATCGCGCTGGCGCGGCCCGAGGCCATCGATTCGTGGACCACGCACACCGGCCGTCACGGCAGCGCCGACGGCCAGGTCGACGTGCTGCTGTTCGCCATCGCCGCGTCGACGCTGCTGTCGCTGCTGCCGCAGATCGGCGAGCAGGCCGACTACCTGCGCTTTCTGCCGGATCGTAAAAGTGTCGGCGGCTGGCGCTGGTGGAGCGCGCTGGTCACCACCGGGCCGGGCTGGGTGTTGATGGGCGGGCTCAAGCTGGCGGCGGGCGGGCTGCTGGCCGTGTTCGTGCTCGATCACGCGGTGTCGCCGGCCGAGGCGACGCAGCCCACGCAGATGTTCTTCGTCGCGTTTCGCGAGATGCTGGGCTCGCCGGCCGTGGCGCTGGCGCTCACGGGTGTGTTCATCGTCACCTGCCAGATCAAGATCAACGTGACCAACGCCTATGCGGGCTCGATCGCGTGGTCCAATTTCTTCTCGCGGCTGACGCACGCGCATCCGGGCCGCGTGGTGTGGCTGGTGTTCAACGTGCTGCTGGCGCTGCTGCTCATGGAGATCGGCATCTTCGGCGTCATCGAGAGCCTGCTCGTGCTCTACGCCAACTTCGCGGTGGGCTGGATCGGCGCGCTGACGGCCGACCTGGTGATCAACAAGCCGCTGGGCCTGTCGCCTTCGTACATCGAGTTCAAGCGCGCGCACCTGTACGACATCAATCCGGTCGGCGTCGGCGCGATGCTGCTGTCGATCCTGGTGTCGACAGCCGCGTTCTTTGGCGTGTTCGGCGTGTTGCCGCAGGCGCTGTCGCCGTTCGTGGGCTTTGCCGTGGCCTTCGCCGCCGCGCCGCTGCTGGCCTGGGCCACGCGCGGGCGCTATTACCTGGCGCGTGAACCGGCGCCCGAACTGCGCGAGCCCGGCGAACTGCGTTGCAGCATCTGCGAGAACGCCTTCGAGCGCCGCGACATGGCGCTGTGCCCGGCCTACAACGGGCCCATCTGCTCGCTGTGCTGCACGCTGGAGGCGCGCTGCCACGACCTCTGCAAGGACGAGAGCCGCTTCGGCCAGCAGATCGCGAGGCTGCTGCGGCGCGTGCTGCCGCAGCCGCTGCGCCAGACCGTGCGCCTGGGCAACATCGGGCAGTTCCTGGGCATTCTGTTCCTGTTCACGGTGGCCATCGGCTGCCTGCTGTCCTTCATCTACCTGCAGTACGCGGCGCAGGCGCCGATGCAGCGCGAGGTGATCGCCAACACGCTGTGGATCGTGTTCCTGAGCCTCATGATCATCTCGGGCGTGGCTTCGTGGCTGCTGGTGCTCGCGCACGAGTCGCGCAACAGCGCGGTCATGGAGTCGACGCGCCAGACCGCGATGCTGATGGAGGAAATCGAAGCCCACGAGCGTACCGACGCCGCGCTGCAAAAGGCCAAGGAAGTGGCCGAGGCCGCCAACGAGGCCAAGAGCCGCTACGTGGTCGGCATCAGCCACGAGATCCGCTCGCCGCTCAATTCCATCTTCGGCTACGCGCAGCTGCTGGAGCGCGAGCCCGCGCATCCGCCCGAGAACGCCATTCGCGTGATCCGCCGCAGCGCCGAGCATCTGTCGAACCTCGTCGACGGCCTGCTCGACATCAGCAAGATCGAGAGCGGCATGCTGCGGCTGTCGCGCGACAAGGTGCAGCTGCGCGAGCTGCTGGAGCAGCTCGTCGACATGTTTCGCGTGCAGGCCGCGGCCAAGGGCATCGGCTTTCACTACGAGTGCTCGCCCCATCTGCCGGCGCTGGTGCATGCCGACCAGAAGCGCCTGCGCCAGGTGCTCATCAACCTGCTGTCGAACGCGATCAAGTTCACCGGTGCGGGCCATGCCTCGCTGACGGTGCGCTATCGCACGCAGGTGGCCGAGTTCGAGATCGCCGACACCGGCATCGGTATCCGTCCCGAGGACATGGATTCGATCTTCAAGCCGTTCGAGCGCGGCGGCATGCCGGGCGCGCGCGGCGTGCCTGGCGCGGGCCTGGGGCTGACCATCACCAAGGTGCTCGTGCAGATCATGGGCGGCGAGATCGTGGTGCGCAGCACGCCGGGCCAGGGCAGCAGCTTTCTGGTGCGGCTCATGCTCGTGGAGACGCTGGACACGCGCGACGAGCGCCGGCCGCGCCAGCGCATCGCCGGCTACGCGGGCGATCGCAGGCGCGTGCTGATCGCCGACGACGATCCGGCGCATGTGGAACTGCTGCGCAGCCTGCTGACGCCGCTGGGCTTCGAGGTACTGACCGCGCACGACGGCGAAATGGCGCTGGACATGGCCACGCGCATCAAGCCCGACCTGCTCACGCTCGACGTGACCATGCCGGGCCTGTCGGGCTGGCAGGTGGCGCAGCAGCTGCGCGAGCAGGGCCAGATCGACCTGCGCATTCTCATGATCTCGGCCAACGCGCACGACCTGCAGGGCGCGGCCGCGGCGGCCGGGCTGCACGACGATTTCGTCACCAAGCCCTTCGATGTCGACGTGCTGCTGGAGCGCGTCGGCAAGCTGCTGGGACTGCAGTGGCAGTATGAATCGCCCGCCGAGCCGCAGTTGGCCGGTCTCGCGAACGCACAGGTGGTGCCCGACACCGCACGCACGCATCTCGACGGCCTGTACCAGCTGGGCCGCATCGGCCACGTGCGTGGCATTCAGGTGCGCCTGCGCGAGATTGAAGCCGAGCACGACAGCCATCGCGCCTTCGTCGCGCAGCTGCGCGAAGCCGTCAACCGCTTCGACCTGCCGGCCTACATGCGCCTGCTCGATGCGGCGCGCGCCTCGTTCGATCCGGTATCCGCCGCAAGGGAGCAGCAGCATGAGTGAGCAGGCCGCAGCGAGGCGTGACGTGGTGCTGGTGGTGGACGACACGCCCGAGAGCCTGTCGTTTCTGACCGACACGCTGGAGTCCGAGAACATCACCGTGCTGGTCGCCACCGACGGCGAGAGCTGCCTGAGCCTGATCGACGAGATCACGCCCGACCTGATCCTGATGGACGCGGTGATGCCGGGGCTCGACGGCTTCGAGACCTGCCGCCGCATCAAGCACGAAAAGCGCCTGTCGCATCTGCCCGTGATCTTCATGACCGGCCTGACCGAAACCGAGCACGTGGTGCGCGGCCTGCAGGCCGGTGGCGTCGACTACGTGCCCAAGCCCATCGTGGTGAGCGAGCTGCTGGCGCGCATCCGCGTGCATCTGGCCAACGCGCGCATGGCGCATGCCTCGCGCAGCGCGCTCGACGCGACCGGACGCTATCTGATCTCCACCGATCGCAGCGGCCAGCTGTTGTGGAGCACGCCGCGCGCCGAGCAGCTGTTGCTGGAGCTGTTGCCCGTGCGTGACGGCGGCGGGCGCGGCTTCGATGCCGACTTTGCCGAGCGCCTGACCGCGCTGCGCTCGACGCAGCAGGCGCAGGTGCTGGGCATCGGCGGACGGCGCTTCGAATTCTCGTTCGTGAGCTCCACCGCGCCCGACGAGTATCTGTATCGCCTGCGCGAAGTAGCCGACGCCGAAGCTCAGCAGCAGGCGCAGGCCGCGCTGCTGCAGCAGGCGCTGAGCCTGACCGCGCGCGAGGCCGAGGTGCTGCTGTGGCTCAGCCGCGGCAAGGCCAATCGCGATATCAGCGAAATCCTCGGCATCAGCCCGCGCACGGTCAACAAGCACCTGGAGCAGGTGTTCGAGAAGCTGGGTGTGGAGAATCGCGCCTCGGCGGCCGCGCGTGCCGTGCGCGTGCTGAGCCAATAGGCGAGGCTTAAGCCAGAACCGTTATTGTGTCGGGCGACCCCGTCCACACGGAGCGAGCATGTCCGAGCCGTCCGCCCTGCCGTCCACGATCCTGGTCGCCGACATCGGCGGCACCAACGCGCGCTTTGCGCTGACCACCACGGGCGAGGCGCGCCCGCCACTGCATCACCTGCAGCAGGTGGCCACGGCCGACTTCGCCTCGCTGTCCGACGCCCTGCGCGGTTATCTGCGCGAGCATCACGGCAAGGCCAGCCGCGCAGTGATCGCGGTGGCCTCGCCGGTGGCCGGCGACGCCATCAAGATCACCAACAATCCCTGGGCGTTTTCGATCCGCCAGCTCGCCGTCGATATCGGCATGCCGGTGGAAGTCATCAACGACTTCACCGCCATGGCCAGCGTGCTGCCGGCGCTGCAACGCCAGGATCTGGAATCGATCGGCGACGTGCCGCCACCGGCCGAGCGCGCCGAATCCACCAGCCGCTGCTACGCCGTGGTCGGCCCTGGCACGGGGCTGGGCGTGGGCGGCGTGATCGTGCGCAAGGGCCACGCGGCGGTGATCCAGTCCGAAGGCGGGCACGTGGGCTTTGCGCCCGGCACGCCGTTCGAGATCGAACTGCTGCGCGTGCTGCTGCCGCGCTTCGGCCGCGTGTCGGCCGAGCGGCTGATCTCGGGCAGCGGCTTGTCCAACCTGCATCAGGCCGTCTGCGAGGTGGAAGGCCTGGCATCGACGACGATGAGCGCGGCCGAAATCAGCGCCGCCGCCCGCGAGAACCCCGACAGCCCCAGCGCGCGCACGCTCAGCGTGTTCGCCGAACTGCTCGGCAGCTTCGCGGGCGACGTGGCGCTGGCGCTGGGCGCCTGGGACGGCGTGCTGCTGCCGGGCGGCGTGACGCAGAAGCTGCTGCCGTGGATCGAAGCCGGCGGATTCCGTCGTCGCTTCGAAGACAAGGGCCGTCACTCGGCGATTCTCAAGCGCATTCCCACCGACGTGATCGTGCATCCGCAGGCGGGTTTGCTAGGCGCGGCGGTGCATGCGGTGTCGGGGTGAGGCGGCGAAGCCACTCGTTGTGACAAAACCTGTAGTGCGGGTCGCGATCCGCCGTTTTGGTGTTCCTTGTGGTGGCTCAGTTTTGCAGTGGCGTGGAGTGACTACGCGGGTTGTGGCTGGTTGGTGCCAGGAGCGGACGTTCGCATCGAAGTTACGCTGTACGAAATGCTTCCACTGAGTTAATCAGGTTGACAAGATCGTCTGGAATTTCGCTCCGATTCATAGCATCCACTATGCGAGCATCGGTCAAGGAAACTCCGTGCGTTGTCTGAATTTTCTCTCGAAGACGAGACAGCACTTCCTTTCCCGACACGAGTTCAAGTCGTCGATCGAGGGTGCCCCATTGAGTGGAAAATCGACTCATTGCTTCCATGGTGATGATAGACGGATCGCTCGCCCCAGACCTGAAGAACGACACGCGTCGGCCGACGAATTGTGCTTGTGTTTCGTCTCTCATACTGTTTGCAATTGCATCGAGTTCCATTCGAACATCGAGCGGAGCTTTTAACTGCCGTCCCCCCCGGCTCGCTCGTGCGGCGAGCTCGCCTTCCAAACTTCTCTGCAGCACGGAGGGGATCAGGAGGTAGTTTTCGATCTCCTTTCTCTTCAGCACATGCGCAAGACTAAGGTGTCCGCCAAGCCTGCCAAGAACCTTATCAATCTCTTCATCACAGAAATAGTCGCGGTCGTATATGGCTGCAATCTTGAGCGTGGATCCGAGCACAGGGCCGATCGTTTCGGCAAACGCACTAATGCGTGTCCAAGAGCCGAATCCTCCTGATGAGACAGGTGTAATGCCGGCCCCTCCTCCTAGCTCACTCAGCCCCAGCTTTCGCGCAACTCTTCGAATCAACCGAAAGTCCTCAATGTCTTCGACGAAGAGAACTCGGCGGTTTCTCGCGAGAGAAGTTAGGGTGATGTTCTGGATTGAACCTAATGCATCAAGGGCTTTTTGGACGCTTTCAGTATCCCTTAGACGTTGACCGCGCACTGCTTTCTTATCCACCAGCACTATGTCACTCGGATCGGCCTCGGACATTATCTCGGTCGAGTGGGTTGCCATAACAACGTCAGGCCCTATACCGCTTATGAGGCCAAGTAACTGACGCTGAAGGTCGGGGTGCAAGTAGACTTCGGGTTCGTCGATGACCAATAGACTGGAGTTCCGGGCTCGTGACAGATGAGTGAGCATTTGGCACCAAACCTGAAACCCAAACCCGACCCAGTAAAGTTCGCGCGCTATCCGCTCTTCGTAGCAATACATTGCCAACTCGCTTGTACCTGATCCCGAATATTCAGGGGCTCGAATCTCCATCCCAGGCCAAGTGCGGCGAATCTGCGCTGCGAATTCTTCGAAGCCATCAGGGAAATGATGCCAGTAGCTTCTAAAGTGCCGCGAAGCTCTGTGTGTTCCCAGTCCTGCTGAAACAGTACTTTTCTCCCTCCTCTCTTCGCGGTGCTCGACAGGCCCAAGAACAGGAACGCACAGCACAGATAGCGGGTAGTTCCTTTTGAATTGCGCTTGATTAGTGATGCGCGATCCCTCGGGCTCTGGACTTAAGTAACAGCCGCCTTCTGCGGGGAAAAGCAGTCTCAGTTTATTCTTGTTGGAGAGCGTGAAAATAACCGACGACTCGATGTCCTCGTAGTCGGTGTGCACATTCTCAAGGGATATGGGCAAGGATGTTTCTGGCACTCGGTACCCAGGAACCATCAAGCCGGATGGAAGGGTTACGCGGCGTGGATCGGAAGAGCGAGCGATGCGAAGTCCGCTCGATAGAGCCCGAAAGGCACCGACTATTGTTGATTTTCCTGAGTTATTCGGGCCGACGAGGATGCTTAAGTCGCTCAAGCTCAGAGTGAACTTTCGAAGAGCTTTAAATCTTTCGAAGACCACGGAAGTGATCCGTATCTGAGGCGGAGGATGCATGGCGGTTGGATTGGTGGCTGTGCGCCAATCTTAACGCGGTCAACGTCCGCTTCGGGCTTAAACCCGCATCCCCCAAGTCTCCGGACTACCGCACCTGCCGGCCCCATCAAACCGCCATCACTCCCCAAACCCCAACCGCAACGTCACCCCATAACTGCGCTCATCACCCGCCGTCCCGCCATACTCACCGACGCCATACAGCGCATACACCGATGACAGGTAATGCTCGTCGAGCAGGTTGCGCATCCACAGCGAAACATCCCAGCGCGGTGAATCCGATTCGTCGTTGCGGCGCAGGCCGATGCGGGCGTTGAGCAGGTCGTAGGCGTCGATGTAGCTGCCCGCGCCTTGTTCGACCGTGGCCCAGGCGCCGCTGCGGTAGTAGTAGTCCACGCCCGCGTAGAGCTGCAGCGAACGCGCCAGCGAGGCGCGCGGTTCCAGGCCGGCGCTGAGGATCCAGCGCGGGGCGTTGTAGAGCGTCTTGCCGCTCAGGTCCTTGTCGTTGGCGCGGCTGTCTTCGTTGGGTGCGTTCGGGAAATCCAGCGACACGGCGCGGTTGTAGGCGCCGGCCGCGCGCAGGCGCAGTTGTGGCCAGGGCAGGGCGGTGGCGTCGGCTTCCACGCCACGCAGGCGCACGCGGCCGACGTTGAGCAGGTTGAGTTGGCGGGCGCTGCCGAGCACCGTTTCGGTGTCGTCGAAGGTCAGCGCCTGATAGTCGATGACATCGGTTTGATAGAGCGCCAGGCTGCTGCTGAGTCGTTGGTCGAACCACGCGCTCTTGAGGCCGGTTTCGTAGGCCGTGGCCTTCTCGGGTTTGAACGTGGGCTTCACCGCGTCGCCGGTGGCACCCAGGTTGATGCCGCCGCCCTTGTAGCCGCGCGTGATCGAGGCATACGTGTTGAGCTGCGGCGTCAGCTCGTAGCGCAGCGCCAGCTGGCCCGACCAGTTGCCTTCGTGGCGTTTCGTTCGGCGGTCGTAGTCGCCGCCGACGATGGCGTCGAGCAGGCCATCGGTGCTCAGGGCGCTCAAGTCCTGGCCCAGCAGTGTGCCGAGCAAGGTCGAGACCGGATTCACCACCGACAGTGCCGTGCAGTCGGCGCAGCCGCCCGAGCGCTCGCGCGTCACGCCGCCCTGCTTCCATTCGTAGGTGTAGCGAAAGCCGGTGGTGAGGTCGAGACGATCGCTCAGATGCCAGTCCACCGAGATGAAGCTGGCGGCGCTGTGGCTGATCTGGAATGTGTCGGTGTCCAGCCGCATGCCGTCCAGGGTTTCGGGCGGCATGATGGCGTACAGCAGCGGCCCGGTGTTCGATTCGGTGGCGAACGGGACCAGCTCGCGAATCAGGCCGCCGAAAGACCAGCCCACCAGATCGCGGCCGAAGACGTTGCGCTCGTCGCCGCGCAGATGCTGGTAGAGGTAGTAGAGCCCCAGCGTGGAGTCGAAGGACTCGAAGCGCGAATGCAGGCGCAGTTCCTGGCTGAACTGCTGATGGTCGTTGGCGACGCCGGTTTCGGGCACCAGGTCGAGCGAGGTGGCGTCGTCGCTGGTCGGCACCGCTTGCCAGTGGCGATAGGCGCTGATCGATACGACGCGCTGCTCGTCGTCGAGATCCCAGTTCAGCTCGGCCGACAGCGCGCGCTGATGCACGCGGCTGCGCGTGACGGTGTCGCTGTCGGTGATGCGCGCGTAAGGGTCGCGCGTGACGCGCTCGTACTCCATGTACTCGTCGCGCGCGCGCACCTCGTCGCGATAGACGATCAGCGGGTAGACGCAGCAGCGCTCGTCCTGCGAGCCGTATTCGGCGATCAGCCTGGCCGACAGCGCGGGCGTGGGCGTCCACAGCAGCTGGCCGCGCGCGCCGGCGCGATGCTGGTCGTTGAGGCGCTCGCCGCCGTAGCGGTTGTCGTAGCTGCCGTCCTTCTGCGTCGCGTAGCCGCTCAGGCGGCCGCTCAGGTCACTCAGCAAAGGGCCCGAGACGCTGCCGCGGGCCTGGTGCCAGCCCGTATCGCCCAGGCTGGTCTCGGCCAGCGCCTCGAAGGTGTCGGTGGGCTTGCGCGTGACGATGTTGAGCGCGCCGGCCGTGGTGTTCTTGCCGAACAAGGTGCCCTGCGGTCCGCGCAGCACTTCGATGCGTTCGAGGTCGACGAGGTCGAACATCGACAGGCCCTGGCGGCCCAGGTAGACGCCATCGAGGAACAGGCCGACGCTGCTCTCCATGCCGTCGTTCTGCGAGCTCGAGCCCAGACCACGAATGGTGTACTGCGCCAGGCGCGGGCTGGGCACGCTCACGGTCAGGCCCGGTGTGCGCTGCTGGATGTCCTGCGGGCGAAACGCGCCGGCCTCGGCCAGCGCGTCGCCGCCGACCACGATCATCGACACCGGCACGTCGATGGCGCGCTCCTCGCGGCGGCGCGCGGTGACCACGATTTCGTCGAGCTGCGCGCCGGACGCTGCGGGCTCGT
>JALRLM010000174.1 GCA_023254435.1 Hydrocarboniphaga sp. | reverse complement strand
GGTGAAGCATCACCTGACGGTCTGAGGCGCGGCATAATGCCGGCCCGCGCGACAGCTCGCGGACCGGCATATGAATCCCAACACCGTCTACATCGACGCGCTCAACCTCGCCTACTGGTGCGGCGCGCCACCGTCGCTGCGTCTGCCGCTGTGCGCGCTGGCCGAGCTGCTGCGCGCCGGCATCGCCGCCACGCTGGTCTTCGACGCCAATGCCCGCTACCGGCTGCAGCACGAGGCCGATGTCTACGCCGCGCTTGCGGTCGACGAGCAGCACGTCGTCGTCGCGCCTTCGGGGCGACCGGCCGACCGCGTGATGCTGCGGCTGGCCACGGCCTGCGGCGGTCGCGTGCTGAGCCGCGACAAGTTCGCCGATCATCGGCGCCGCTATCGCAAGCTCATCGATGACCCGGCCCGCCTGCTGCCGGGCTGGGTGCACCAGGACACGCTGCACCTGCCGGCCTTGCAGATCGCGGCCTCGCTGCCGGCCGACGCGCAGGCCGCCTGGCAAAGCTTGCTGCCCTTGCTGCCGACAGTGAGCTGAGCGACGCCGCCCTATACTGAGCGCCCTTTTTTCGCCGCGGCTGCACCGTGCTCGACATCGTCTGTCCCGTCTGCCGACTCCCGCTGGACCGACAGGCCAAGGTCTGGAGCTGCGCGAATCGCCACAGCTTCGACGTGGCACGCGAAGGCTATGTGAACCTGCTGCTCGCGCAGCAGAAGAACAGCCCCTCGCCCGGCGACAGCGCCGACAGCCTGCAGGCACGCCGCGCCTTTCTCGACGGCGGTCACTACGCGCCGATGCGCGAGGCCGCGAGCGCGCTCATCGGCCAGATCGACGCGCACCGCATCGTCGACATCGGCTGCGGCGAAGGCTATTACACGAGCGCTTTCGCGGGGCCACAGCGCGAGGTCGCCGGCATCGACATTGCCAAGCCGGCGATCCAGCTCGCCGCCAGGCGCTACCGCGACATGGGCTGGCTGGTCGGTAGCGGCGCGGCACTGCCCGTGGCTGACCGCTCGCTGGATCTGGTCACCAATCTGTTCACGCAGCTGCACGTGGGTGAAATGCGCCGGGCACTGCAGCCCGGCGGCCACGTGCTCGTCGTCACGCCGGGTGCCGCGCATCTGCAGGCGCTGCGCGCGGGCCTGTTCGAGACCGTGCAGCCGCACGAGCCCGACAAGTTCGTCGGCGAGTTCAGCGACGGCTTCGAGCTCGTGCATCGCGAAGAGCTCACGGTGCCGATCGCGCTCGACGCCACGTCGTTGCGACAGCTGCTGGCGATGACGCCCTATGTGTGGAAGGCGCGTCCCGAGCGTCGCGCGGCCCTGGAACAGGCTCCCGGACTGCAGACCCAGGGCCACTTCGTGCTGCTGTTGCTTCAACGCACCGTCTGAGGTTCCAGCGACGGCCGCCCAACGCGGCTTGTCGAGGCGCAGCGCAAGCATCAGTATGGCGCCGTTCTCCGTCCCGGACCGCACGATGAAGGCGGCCGGACCGTTCCGAGCCGTACCGATTTTGCCCGAGGAACCCCGATGCGCGCGTCGTCGCTTGCCGTGCTGTTGCTGTCGTTGTGGCCTTTCTACGCCCAGGCCGACGATGTTTTCCCTGGCGCCTGCAAACCCGGCCGCTACGACACCGACAAAGGCCTGGACGGACGCCACGACGCCCCCGAGTGCTACAGCAGCCAGGAGATGATCCGTGGCCTGCGCGACATGCGCAGCTTCCCCGTCATCATGGCCACGAGCGCGCAGTCCAAGACGAGCACGCGCATGTACACCTTCAACCCGCAGAGCCACGAAGGCTACGAACTGATCGTCGACGCGCCCGTTGTCGCCTGCTCGGTGGCGCAGCAGGCCGGCAAGGTCGAGGCCTGCCCCGATCCCGCCCGGCTCGATGCCTACGGCGCCACGCGTGCGCTGGTCGTCGATCACTACGACCAGGCGCAGTTCATGGACATCAAGGCCAAGGGCGCGCGCTCGTTCGATCACGACGCCAACGTGATGTTCCGGGCGCGCTCGCTGAGCCGCGAACTGCCCTTCGTCGTGGTCAAGACCTATCGCGGCAGCGCGGCGGGAACGGGCTTTCAGCGTCCGCTCGACAACGCGCTCGACGTGCTGACGGGCTTCGAGTTCATCGATTACACGGCCGACGGCAAGGCGCTGCTGGGCAATCCCTGATCGGGCTGCGAGTGCCTCACCGCCAGTGCGGCTGCGAAAACGCGCAGACGCGATGCGCGTCGCCGTCTTCGATCTGCTGCAGGCCCAGCGCGCTGCTGCTCACCAGCGCATCGCCCACCGACACGCGCTCGCCGTCCGCCGGAATCACGTGCACTTCGGGGCAGCCGGCCTCCAGCCGCAATGCGAGGTGGCGACCGTCGGGCGACCAGGCCGGTGAGTGCACGGCCTCGCGCGCGCTGCTCATGCGGCGCAGGCCATTGCCGTCGATGCCCATCGTCCACACATGTCCGACCATGCCGAAGGCCAGGCGCGAACCGTCCGGGCTCACGCTCACGCCGCCGATGTCGTCGCTGAGTTCGGCGATGGGGTTCACCTGATCGAGCGCGGCGTTGGTGACGAACAGCTGGTTGCGCGCCGCCATCACCAGGCGACCGTCCGGTAGCCAGTCCCACTCGTCGGCGTTGCGCCAGCGCACGACGATGGCGCCACTGCGATCGAACACGGTGACGATGGGCACGCCGCCGGCATCGCCCGCATCGATCGAATGCCATTCGACGGCGATGCGCTGACCGTCGGGCGAGATCTTCGGTTCGCCGCTGAGATAGTCCAGCACTTCGAACGAGGCCGTGCGCGTGCCGTCGAGCGTCTGCAGCACGATCTGCTCGTAGTCGTCGTCGCCGCTCTCAGGCTCGTTGTGCTGATAGGCCATCTCGCTGGCATCGCGATTCACGAACAGGCCCGAAACGTCGGTGGAATCGAGTCCGGCCTGCAGCGGCAGCAGGCGGCCGCCGCCGTTGCCGATGTCCAGTTCGACGAAGCCGCCATTGTCGCTGCCATCGCCATAGAAGCCGTCGTAGAACAGGCGGCCGCCCAGGCCGGCATTGAGTCCGCCGCCACCCGGCGCACTGCCCGCGACCACCGGCAAGGGCGTGGGCGCGGCGCGCCAGTCGGCGGTGGAGAACGCACAGACCGCGCGCGTCTCGCCGTCCTCGATCTCCTGCAGCCTGAAGGCGCCGCCGCTGGGCGAACTGCCCAGCTGCGCACGCTCGGCCGTGGCCGGCACGGCCCACAGCTCGGGGCAGCCGGCCCCCGGCGTGCCGGTGCCGATCGCCGTGTAAGCAATGCCCTGGCGCACCACGATCCAGCTGCCATCGGGCGACCAGGCCGCGCCGTCTTCGTTGGTGGACGAGGTGGTGAGCTGGCGCTGGCCACTACCGTCGATATTCATGACGTACACGTGGTTGGCGAGCACGCCGGTGTCACCGAGCGTGAAAGCCAGCTGCTGGCCGTCTGGGCTCGGTGACGGAAACAGCGGCGTGTCGCCCGGAAACTGCTTGAGCAGCGCTGCGGCACTCAAGGCCGCATCGATGATGAAGATGGAATCGCCCTTGGTAACGATGAGCCGGCCATCGGGCAGCCAGGCCCAGCCACTGAAGTCTTCGCCGAGCTGCGCCAGCACGCTGCCGTCGCGAGCGAACACCGTGGGCCGCCCGGTGCCGGGCCAACCGACGACGATGCGCTGCCCGTCGGGCGACAGCCGCGGCCGGCCGCTGAAGAATTCGTCGCGCTCGATGCGCTGCTGGGTGCGGCCGTCGCGATCGACGATCAGCAGGTCTTCGGTATCGTAGGACTCGCTGAGCGGATCGGAGATGGTGACGAACTCGCTGCCGTCGCCGGATGCCGAGGCAATGCCATCGTCGCCGCGCAGCACGGTGCGCACGCTGGTGGCCAGATCGAACTCCACGTAGTCGGCCGGCTGCGCGAAATAAAGCTTGCCCGTGAGCGGACCGTTGAGCGCGGTGGGCGGATCCACGGGCGGCGGATCGGTGGGCGTGGGCGAAGTCCCGCCGTCATCGTCACCACCGCCACCACCACCTCCGCAGGCGGCGAGGCACAAGGCGAGCGAACAGGCGAACAGCAGTCTGGGCAGCAGAACCGGCATGAGCGACATCCTTGTCGACCGTTGCACACGAAAAAGCCCGCCCCAGCGAGTGGAGACGGGCCTGGTGATTGTCTACGATGCAGGCGGCGGGCAGCTTCTCGGGCAAACCCGAGGTGAGGCTTACTGCCGTCATGCGCAAGCAGAGTCGTTAGTCCATGGTCGCAGTCAAACAAGAAGCCGCTTGGTATCAGGAGGCGATCAAGCTCGGCCTGGCCTCTTCGGCGGATGCTGCTTTCAGGATCGCGCGGACGACGGGATCCGGCAATTGGTCACGCCTTCGAGAAACGCCAGCCTCGGCAGTTGAAGCAGACAGCCGCCTCACACCACACCAGGACCCTTCGCATGCCCGATCTGACCACCGTCTTCACCGAACTCCGCTCCATCATGGCGCCCTACGCGGCGAAGCTAGACGCGAAGAAGGACGATGCCTCCGAGCTGTATGTGGATACGAAGCACCTGCAGAAAAACAAGAAACCGCTGTTCTTCGGCGCGGTGCAGATCAAGAAGTCCTACGTGAGCTTTCACCTGATGCCGGTCTACGCGAAGCCCGAGTTGCTCGACGGACTGTCGCCCGGTTTGAAGGCGCGCATGCAGGGCAAGTCCTGCTTCAACTTCTCGGCCATCGACGCCGCGCAGTTCAAGGAACTGGCCGCGCTGACCGAGGCGGGCTACGCGAGCTATCGGGAACAGGGTTTCGTGTAGCCGGGCTGCAGGGCCTGAAAACCAGCGCCCTAGCTCAAGTTTGAGCGCCTGAGCGAGCTCCGGCATTCCAACCGGATTCGAGTTTCACCCCGTATCTCCCTCATCAAGATTGATGACAGACGCGCCGCTCCCGCTCATCTGGAGCAGTCGTTGCTGTAGCTCGCGGGGACCTATCGGGGGATGGAATCGTGCGCGCCTACCATCGCAAGCTGGCCAAACTTTGCTGTGGACTGTGGATCTTTCTTGGGACCTTCGGGATATCGCCGCAGGCGATGGCGACAAGTACGAGCTGCGCCGAACCTAGCTCCTACGATCCGGATACGAACAGCCTCACGCTCAACGTAGACTGGAGCAAGGCTCAGCCCGAGATTGATCATCGCGTTACCAGCAGCACCTATGTCCGTGCGTGCGTGACGAACTTCAACTTCGTTCGTTATGACCTTTCGCTGGACCTCAAGGAAACGCAGTCGACCACGCTGACCGTGGCGCTGGAAGCACTGAAGGCTATCCCTATTGTGGCTGTAGCAGCCACCACTCCCGCGTCCCAATCAAAAGGGCGATCTCTTCCACTCGCTAAGCCCGAGGAGGGAAGCAGCGCCCCGAAAAGCAGCAACAATCCCTTTCTAGATGCAAGAGCCAAGTTGCTTGCGTCGATTGAAGCTGCAAGACGAATGGAGGGCATCATAGAAAAACGGGTGCCTGATGATAAGGTCGAACAGGAACAGATATCGAAGATCGTCTGCCTGCTCCCGGAAAAAGATTTCTCATGTGCTCCGGATGAGTTCGCGGTGGACATGGCGACTGCCACCCCCCATAGATCAGCTGAGGAATTGCACGGAAGCGATCTCAAAGAAAAGATCGTCAAGTTCAGCAACCCCGCCAGCATTTCAGAAGCCAAAAAGAACATCGCTGTCGCGCTCGACGAGACACTGCAGAGAGCCGCCGAGCCCAATGACTTCAGTGATGGCAATGTGCTGATGTACCAGGAAGCCAAAGCCAGCGCCGACAAGACCACGGCAGCGCTATCGGACCTGGAGCGGCGGATCAAGCTGACCCAGACCGGCAAGTGGTTCAACATCGGAGCCAAGCCCTTCGGCTCCAATATCACCATTGCGCTGATACCGGTGCGTGCGACCAATACCGCTGGAGCTACTGTCGAGGCGACAGCCGCAAAACCCAAGGCGCTTTCCTACTCTGTCCATCCCGCGCTGCCGTTCGTCTTCCATGTCGGCTTCACACGCTCGTGGCTCGACGACAACAAGCTGGTATCAAACAGCTATGGCGACACCGGAAGCTACGAACAAGTCCGCGATGTCGGGCACACCGATCAGTTCAGTGCTTTCGCGACATACGCCCCTAACCGCTGGCACGCCGATGTCGGTCAGTTCGGCGTAGCACTTGGAACCGACATCAAAGACCCCGGCACGCGCTTCTACCTTGGCGGATCCTACCTGCCATCCGGAATGAATCGCCGCCTGGTCATCACCGCTGGCGTAGCAACCGCAATCGTGGAATCGGGCAGGACTCCGATGCCTGACGCCGGCCCCGATTTCTACGACACCATCGAACAGAAGCGCGACTTCGACGCGTTCGTGGCCATATCGCTACGAGCCTTCTGAACCGCCCCCAGAAGAGGCGTCCAATCATGGATCCTGCAGGCACTTCGAGGCGCGCGCTTCGAAGTGCCTGCTCCATCACGACCCGCAAACCGCTCCCGCTCAGACCTTCAGCGCACGCTTGAACAGCGACAACTGCCGCGCCCAGGCCTTTTCGGCCTGATCGTGATCGTAGGCGGCGGCGTCGGGCGGGCACCAGCCGTGCTTGGTGCCGGCGTAGACCTCGATCTCGGCCAGCAGGCCGGCCTTGGCGAACGATTCACGCAGCATGGTCTTGGCCTGCGGCTCCTTGGCATCGTCGTTTTCGGCGATGGCGATCAGGAACTGCGCCATTTCGATCTTGGGAATCAACAGGTGCGGGCTGTCGGGCTTGTCGGTGGCCAGGCCGCCACCGTGAAAGCTCGCGCCCGCGCCGATGCGATCGGGTTCGGCGGCCGCGGTCTGCAGCACCAGCGGCCCGCCCATGCAGTAACCGGCGGTGCCGATCCTGCGCCGGGTGTTGACCTGAGGCTGCTGGTCCAGAAACGCGACGAAGGCCTTGGCATCCACCTTGGCCGTATCCGGAGTCAGGGTCGCGCGCAGCTTCATCAGCGCGTCGCGCGTGGCGGGGTCGCTGAAGTCGGCGTGCTCGGGCGCGGTCGGCGCCTTCTTGCTGCGATAGAACGGGTTGACCACCAGCACGCAGTAGCCGGACTCGGCCAGTCGCGTGGCCATCTGCTTAAAGGCCGGGCGCAGGCCGAAGATGTCGGGCCACACCAGAATGCCCGGATGCCGGCCTTCGGCCGGATGCACGAAGTAGGCGTCGGCGGTGCCGGCCGGGGTCTTGATCTCGACGTCCTGTCCCTGGGTCTGCGCAGCACCTGCGCCCCCACTGATCGCCGTCACACCGGCGCCGATCGCGGCGAGGCCGAAGTGACGCCGCGTCAGCCCTGGACGGCGGCGGGCAAAGTATTCCAGATCATCGTTTTCGCACATCGGGTAACACTCCGAAAATGGGGGCGTCTGCCACACTAGCCGAACAGCCCGGCTTTGGGGATGCGACGGGAAGGCCGCGCACGCCATCGGATCAGAGTGTGCGGCGGCAATGGAGTTCCCACGAGAACCGTGGCGAGGCAGGCAACCTCGCCCGATCCGGCGAACCAGAGCACAGGCACGAGCATCACGATGCCGTTGATTCTTCATGGCCACTCGTTCTCGTCGTACACGCCGAACGTGCTCATCGCGCTTTACGAGAACGCCACGCCGTTCGCATTCCGCAGTAGGCGGCCGATTGGCCGCAGCGCTGGTCACTGCGCCGCCGCGCCCTCGCTGTTCTACGCCGACTGGATCCATCCGATCGCCGCGACGTTTCCGCTGTTGCGTGCGTACGGCGCGCGCCTGCTCGGCAGACCATCATTCGCCCGCTGCGTCGACGAGGCCCGCTGGCTCCGACCGCACTTTCCGCTCGGCGCACCCGATCGCGACTGATCGCGCGGTCCGCTGCCGCGACCTTCAGCTCGCAAGCGCCTCGGCGATGAAGTCGCCGGCCACCTTGGTTTTCGGCACCTTGCCGGTGAACCAGCTGCGCACGTCGGCGTCCAGCCCGAGGCCGTGCATGTAGTTGTAGAGCGCCTTGTTCAGCGCCTTGCCCAGGCGGTCGTGGTCGACGCCGGTGGGGTCGATGAACTGCACGTCATTTTTGGCAAACTT
>JALRLM010000123.1 GCA_023254435.1 Hydrocarboniphaga sp. | reverse complement strand
GCTACAGCCCGCTCAAGCAGATCACCGACCAGAACGTCGGCAAGCTGGGCCTGGCCTGGCAGTACAAGCTCGACTACGACCGTGGCGTGGAAGCCACGCCCATCGTCGTCGACGGCGTGATGTACACCACCGGTTCGTTCTCCATCCTCTACGCGTTCAACGCCGCCACCGGCGAACTGCTGTGGAAGGGCGACCCCAAGGTCGACCGCATGAAGGCCGGCGAATTCTGCTGCGACGCGGTGAACCGCGGCGCCGCCGTCTGGAAGGGCAAGGTCTACGTCGGCACCAACGACGGCCGCCTGGTGGCCTGGAATGCGAAGGACGGAACCAAGGCCTGGGACGTCGACACGGTGGAAGACCACTCGCGCTCCTACGGCATCACTGGCGCTCCGCGCATCATGAAGGACAAGGTGATCATCGGTAACGGCGGCGCCGAATTCGGCGTGCGCGGCTACATCACCGCCTACGATGCCGAGACCGGCAAGCAGCTGTGGCGCTTCTACACGGTGCCGGGCGACCCTGCCAAGCCGCAGGAAACCAAGGCGCTCGAAGCCGCGCTCAAGACCTGGGATGGCACCAACTGGGTCAAGCAGGGCGGCGGCGGCACGGTCTGGGATTCCATGGCCTATGACGCCGATCTGAACCTGCTGTACATCGGCACCGGCAACGCCAGCTACTGGAACTACAAGACGCGCTCCAACGCCAAGGGCGACAACCTGTACCTGTCGTCGATCGTGGCCATCAATCCCGACAACGGCGACTATGTCTGGCACTACCAGACCACGCCGGGCGACGCCTGGGACTACACCGCCACGCAGCACATGATCCTGGCCGATCTCGACATCAAGGGCGAGAAGCGCAAGGTCATCATGCAGGCGCCGAAGAACGGCTTCTTCTACGTGATCGATCGCGCCACCGGCAAGCTGATCTCGGCCGAGAAGTACGCGCCCGTCACCTGGGCCGACAAGGTCGACCTGGAAACCGGCCGTCCGGTGCTCAACGACTCCGCCAAGTACTGGGAGAAGAACGGCGAGCCGACGCTGGTGCGCCCGGGCTTCTGGGGCGGCCACGACTGGCAGCCGATGTCGTACAACCCGAACACGGGCCTGGTCTACATCCCCAAGCACACCTTCGCCGTCGAATACCGCGACGTGAAGGATCCGGGCTGGTCGCCGCGCAAGCACTTCTACCAGCTGGGTGTCGCCGCTGCCGAAATGGGCGACTCCGAAAAGGACATGAAGTACTGGTCCGACGAGTGGACCGGCTCGCTGCTGGCCTGGGACCCGATCAAGCAGGAGAAGGTCTGGGAAAAGCCCTACGTCACCATCTTCAACGGCGGCACGCTGTCCACCGCCGGCAACCTGGTGTTCGAAGGCTCGGCCGACGGCCGCGTCATCGCCTACCGCGCCACCGACGGCGAGAAGCTGTGGGAATCGCCCGCGCAGTCCGGCGTCATGGCCGCTCCGGTGACCTATGAGGCCAACGGTGAGCAGTACGTGACCTTCATGGTGGGCTGGGGCGGTGCGTTCTCGACCTTCGCCGGTCACGCCTCACTGAAGGCCGGCGTGCGTCCCTGGGCGCAGGTGCTGACCTTCAAGCTCGACGGCAAGACCGAACTGAAGCCGGCCAACTATCCCGAACTGCTGGCCCCGCAGCCGCCGGAATCCAAGGCCACCGAAGCGCAGATTGCGCACGGCAAGGACGTGTTCAACGGCCACTGCTCGCAGTGCCACGGCATCAACGCGGTCTCGGGCGGCATCGTCCCCGACCTGCGTCGCCTGTCGGCCGAGAAGCACGCCATGTTCCCGGGCATCGTCGCCGGTGCCTTCGCCTCCAAGGGCATGCCGTCGTTCGCCGGCACGCTGTCGCCCGAAGAAGTCGAAGACCTGCACGCCTACCTGATCAAGCGCGCCGTCGACCTCAAGACCGCGCTCGAGAAGGATCCGCAGAACGCGAAGTAAGCAGCAGAGCCCCGGCGGCATCGCCGCCGGGAGCTTTCACAGTCCAGGCAGTCCGTGCCCTTCTCCGGGCACGTTTAGTGGGCCGTAGCGCGAGCTACGGCCCTTTTTTGTGGGCAGGGCGGGCCCCCGTAGCGCTGGCCAGACCCGGTCGGTTGAATGCCCCGCCGGCGCCCGCATATCAGGCCGATGACCCGAACGACCCCCAAGGCGCCATGACGGCTCTGTCCATTCTCGAACTGGTGCGTGTGCGCGAGGGCTCCGACGCCCGCGCTGCGCTGGATCACGCGCGCGACCTCGCCGCCCATGCCGAGCGCTGGGACTATCGCCGCCTGTGGGTGGCCGAGCATCACAACATGCCCGGCATCGCCAGCGCTGCCACGTCGGTGGTACTCGCGCACATCGCGGCGGGCACGTCGACCATCCGCATCGGTGCCGGCGGCATCATGCTGCCGAACCACTCGCCCTACGTGATCGCCGAGCAGTTCGGCACGCTGGCGACGCTGTTCCCGGGCCGTATCGACCTGGGCCTGGGCCGCGCGCCGGGCACCGACCAGTCCACGCTGCGTGCGCTGCGCCGCCTGCCGTCGGCGGCCGACACCTTCCCCCAGGACGTGCTGGAACTGCAGGCCTTCCTGGCGCCTGTGCGGGCCGGGCAGGGCATCGTCGCGGTACCGGCGGCCGGTACCGAAGTGCCGCTATGGATACTGGGCTCGAGCACCTTCGGCGCCATGCTGGCGGCCGAACTGGGCCTGCCGTACGCCTTCGCCTCGCATTTCGCGCCCCAGCAGCTGCTGCCGGCGCTGCAGATCTACCGCAGCCGCTTCAAGCCATCGGCGCAGCTCGACAGGCCTTACGCGATGGTGGGCGTCAACGTCATCGCCGCCGACAGCGACGAGCAGGCGCGCGTGCTGGCGACGACGCAGCAGATGTCGTTCACCGATCTTTTTCGTGGTGCGCGCGGCCTCTCCAGGCCGCCGATCGCCGACATCGAGACCTACTGGTCGGGCGTGGAGAAAATGCAGGCCCAGCACATGCTGGCGCGGTCGATCATCGGCTCGCCGGACACCGTGCGCGCGGGCCTGGATGCGCTGATCGCCGAGACCCAGGCCGACGAGCTCATGATCGTCTCGGACATCTACGAGCACGCCGAGCGGCTGCGCTCGTTCGAGCTGATCGCGGGCTGCCGCCACTAAGTGGGTACACCGAGGTTTTAGCTTTTGCGCACACTGCAGCTAGGAAACCTCATTTCCATGAGGCGCCGTTCTCGCTAGAGTGCAGGTAGCAGGGCGCCGGGGGGGCAATAGGGATGCGTACAGCCTGGCGATTCGTGTTCGTGTGAACTAACCAAGCCAGGCCATCCGGTGCAAAACGCCGCCACTCTTCCGTTGTCCGTCGTACATCGTCCCGCCTTGGATCAAGTCCGTGGCATGGCGGTTCTGCTCGTCATGATCCTGCACTTCATCACCATGGATCGAGGGCTGTCTCAGGGCTCGGATCTGGAATGGTTGATCTACCGGGTCATGCGGCAAGGGTGGATCGGCGTTGACCTATTCTTCGTACTGTCGGGGTTCTTGATCACAGGCATCCTGTTGGATAACAAGAATGCGCCGAGCTATTTCAAGTCGTTCTACGTGCGCAGAGTGCTGCGCATTTTCCCGCTTTACTACGCTTATCTGCTTTTTTTGCTACTGGTCATTTATCCGCTGGCATACGGACGAGCTGGCGTAGCCGAACAAGAGAAGATTGATCTGGTTCGCGATAACGTCGGATGGTTTCTGCTGTACGCCTCCAACATCAAGCAGGCCTTGATGGGTGCCTCGTTCCACGCCAACACCAGCCATTTATGGTCGCTGGCGATTGAGGAGCAGTTCTATATCGTCTGGCCTTTTCTTGTCTGGTTGATTCCGACAAAACGACTTCCGCTGCTGTGCGGCGCTTTGGTGGTCGGCGCGTTACTCGTGCGCATCGCCATGGTGAACAGTGGGCTCTCCTATGACGCCATCCGCTCTTTCACCTTGGGACGGCTGGACGGACTCGCGATCGGGTCTTTGCTTGCGTACTACGTTCGATATCGTCCGCCCACTTCGCCGCGCAAGCTCACTCTGGTCGCGGGCGGATTGGCTGTTGTGCTGGGGCCGGTCTTTATCACGGGCCAACCCTGGACATTTGCCTTCATCGTCACCGTCGGCTACAGCATCCTGTCGGCGTACTTCGGACTGGTGGTGCTCAAGGCCTACACCGATAAGCCGGACGCTACTCCTTCTGGTATCAGGCGGGTTCTCGGTTTTTTCGGAAAGTACTGCTACGCGCTCTACATGCTCCATCCCTTGATGGCTGCGATTTTCCTGAAGCTGGCAGGGCGCCCCCCACTGATCTGGGGAAGTCAGCTGCCGTGGCAAGCGGTCTCACTATTGGCCTGTACGCTACTGTCGATCGCTGCGGCCATGCTGAGCTGGCGCTTGCTCGAGCAGCCTATATTGCGCCTGAAGAGGTATTTCCCCTACTGAAAGCCCTGCAGCCTTAGGCAAATTGGCTCAGTTCAATGCACCTGATTCGGCGGCACGATGCCGTAGCGCTTCATGCGGCGGTAGACCGTGGCGCGGCAGAGGTCGAGGTCGCGGGCGACGTCGCTGATGTTCCAGCGATGGCGGCGCAGGCTGTCGAGCAGGCGCTGGCCGTCGCGCTGCAATTCGCCGTTGCCGAAGGGCATCATCGGCAGCATCGCGGACGGTGACGGCGTCGCGGCGGGCGCGGGCAGGGCGGGCGTTTCGTGCTCGAGTGGCTCGGCAAAGACTTCGGGCGGCAGATGTTCCAGTCGCACGATGCCGTCGTCGGACACCGCCAGCAGCAGGCGCAGCACCTGACGCAACTGGCGCACGTTGCCGGGCCAGTCGTATTGCAGCAGCTGGTCCAGCGCGGCGGTTTCGATGTGCGCGTCGCAGCCGAGCTGTTCGGCTTCTTCCTGCAGCAGCTTGTCGATGAGCCAGGCGCGGTCGGCGCGCTCGCGCAATGCGGGCAGGCGCAGCGTAGCGCCGCACAGGCGGTAGTACAGATCTTCGCGGAAAGCGCCGGCGGCGATGAGCTGCCGCAGGTCGCGGTGCGAGGCGGCGATGACGTGCAGGTCGACCGGCACCGGACGTTCCGCGCCCAGCGGCATCACCTCGTGCTCGGACAGCACGCGCAGCAGGCGCGTCTGCAGCGCCAGTGGCATGTCGCCGATTTCATCGAGGAACAGGGTGCCGCCGCTGCTGCGCGTAATCAGGCCGCTCATGCCGCGGCTGC
>JALRLM010000112.1 GCA_023254435.1 Hydrocarboniphaga sp. | reverse complement strand
TTCACCAACCGCGCCATCTACTACGTCGGTCCGGTCGATCCGATCCGTGACGAAGTCGTCGGCCCGGCCGGCCCCACCACGGCCACGCGCATGGACAAGTTCACCGAGATGATGCTGGCCCAGACCGGCCTGATCACCATGATCGGCAAGTCCGAGCGTGGACCGACGGCGATCGAATCGATCAAGAAGCACAGCAGCGCCTATCTGATGGCGGTCGGCGGCGCGGCTTACCTGGTCGCCAAGGCGATTCGCGCAGCCAAGGTCGTCGGCTTCGAAGACCTGGGCATGGAAGCGATCTACGAGTTCGAAGTGCAGGACATGCCGGTGACCGTGGCGGTCGATGCATCGGGCGAGTCCGTGCACGAGACCGGTCCCAAGATCTGGCAGGCGAAGATCGGCAAGATTCCGGTCGCGGTGGCCTGAGGCGACCATGCTTTCGAGCTATCGTGGCCTGAGCTTCCTGGGATTCGCGCTGTGCATCGGCGCGCTGCTGTTCGCCATCGTCGTGCTGCAGAAGATGATGGGCTTCGAACCCTGTCCGATGTGCATCTTCCAGCGCGTGGCGATGTTCGGCGCCGGCGTGTTCTTTCTGCTCGGCGCGCTGCATGGCCCCAAAGCTGCGGCGCCGCGCTGGCTCTACTCGCTGTTCGCGGCGATCGGCGCCGGCATCGGCGCCGGCATCGCCGGTCGCCATGTCTGGCTGCAGTCCTTGCCCGAGGATCAGGTGCCGGCCTGTGGTCCGACGCTGGACTACCTCATGGACATGTTCCCGCTCAGCGAGGTGGTGACCATGATCCTCAAGGGTGACGGCAACTGCGCCAGGATCGACGCCCAGTGGCTGGGCATTTCACTGCCCGGCTGGACGCTGATCACCTTCATCGTGCTGATCGTGCTCGCACTGGCCACGCCGCTGCTCGCGCGCCGGGGCCGCTGAAGCCGACTGACGTCTCCCGCATCAGATCGCCACAACCGATAAGGATGTTCGCCATGTCGTTCGCCACAACCGATCTCTCCGACGCTCATCCCGACGCTCCGGTCTGCGCGCCGATCTTCCGTGACTTCGGCGGCAAGACCGCGTTTCATGGCCAGATCAAGACGATCAAGGTGTTCGAGGACAATGCGCTGGTGCGCGCTACGCTGGAGACGCCCGGCAACGGACGCGTGCTTGTGGTCGACGGCGGTGGCTCCGATCGCTGCGCGCTGGTCGGTGGCAATCTCGGCGTGCTGGGCGTCAACAATGGCTGGGCCGGGATTGTCGTCTACGGCTACGTTCGTGATTCGGCCGAACTCGCGGCCCAGGCCATCGGCGTCAAGGCACTGGGCGTGCATCCGAAGAAGAGTGAAAAGGGCCTGCACAGCGCGGTCGCCGACAAGACCGTGAGCTTTGCGGGCGTGCATTTCGTCAGCGATCACTGGCTCTACGCCGACGTCGACGGCGTGATGGTCTCGGACAAGGCCCTGCACGGCTGAGTCCGGCCGGTCGCCGTCGCGACCGTAGCGGCGTTCCGATGTTCACACGCGGCCCGCGCCGGAATCCGGCGCGGGCCGTGCCGTTTTCCGGCAGGGCGGCGCGGCGCGCTCGCCCGATACGAGGCTTTCGAGATGGCGATGCAGGACCTGACTCGTGGACCGGTGCGCGGCCACCTGCTGCGCATGAGCGGTTTCATGCTGGCCACCATGCTCGTGCAGTCGCTCTACAGTCTCATCGATCTGTTCTGGGTCGGGCGCCTGGGCCCGCAGGCCATCGCGGCGGTGAGCCTGGGCAGCAACCTCATGATGGCGGTGATGGCTTTCGCCCAGGTGCTGGCGGTCGGCGTGGCGGCGCTGGTGTCGCAGGCGATGGGGCGGCAGGACAAGCCGGCCGTGCGCACGATGTTCAACCAGTCGATGCTGCTGAGCGTCGGTGGAGGATTGCTGTTCGGCGGAACGATGTGGGCGGGGCGGGGCCTGTATGCCGATGCGCTGTCGGGCGATGCCGAGACCGCCAGGCTGATGCGTGATTTCCTGTTCTGGTTCATGCCGGCACTGGCGCTGCAGATGCCTGCGATGGTGCTCACCGCAGCGCTGCGTGGCGTGGGCAACGTCAAGATCGCGTCGGTCATGCAGGTGGCGACCGTGCTCATGAACATCGTGCTCGCGCCCATCCTGATCTTCGGCTGGGGCATCGGACAGCCTCTGGGCGTCGCCGGCGCGGCTCTGGCGACGCTGATCTCGGTGGCCCTGGGCCTGGCCGCCATGCTGGTTCACGTCGCCCGCAGCGGGAATTTCTTCGATGCGTCGGCGACGGCATGGCGACCACAGCTGCCGGTCTGGAAGCGCATGACCGGCATCGGCCTGCCGTCTGGCATCGAATTCGCGCTGATGGGCCTGTACCTGATCTGCGTGACGGCGCTGCTGCGGCCTTTCGGCTCGGCGCCGCAAGCCGCTTTCGGCATCGGCATGCGCTTTCTGCAACTGGGCATGATGCCGTCGATGTCCGTGTGTTTCGCTGCGGCCGCCATCGTCGGCCAGAGTTTCGGCGCGAGGATGCCCGAGCGCATCGCCGAAACCTGGAAGCGATCAATGCAGCTGTCGATCGGCGGCTGCATGATTTTCGTGCTGTCTTTCCACCTGCTGCCGACCTGGCTGTTCGGGCTGTTCACCGCCGACGCCGAGGTGATCCGCCACGGCATCGAATTCCTGCGCCTGCTTTCGTGGAACCTGCTGGCCTCGGGCCTGGTTTTCGCCTGCCTGGGCGTGTTTTCGGGCCTTGGGAATACGCGCCCCTCGCTGATCGGCTCGGCCACGCGTGTCGCCCTGATCCTGATTCCGGCCGCCGCCCTGTCGCATCTGCCGGGCTTCGTGCCGGTCTGGATCTGGTGGCTGTCGGTATTCGCCTCCTCGGTGCAGGCCCTCATGAACCTGTGGTTCCTGCGGCGGCGGCTGGCCGACGTGCACCTCGTCACACCCGCTCCCCGCGCGGCCTGAGTCGACGCCTTCCAACGGCAACGCGTTCGGCGTAGCCGGCCTTTTCCCATTCGATTTTGGTCGCCACAACTTCGTGGAGGGCCTGTTCCCGGCCGCCGTCAACACGCCGATAGGCCCTGCGGACCGGGCGTCGATTCGTACAGCTGCAGCCGTTGCGAAAATCCATATTTGATAAGTATCGCAATATGCAGTTATACCAATGTTGCATTGCGGAGGGGGCTGGGCTTCGCTATGATCCGCGCCCGAAAACGGCCTCAGATGGTCGTCGGTCATCCCAGTAGCGATCGGGAGGTTTTAATGGGTTCGATGATGGAGCAGCGGTACGCCACGGCGACTCGCGTTCCTGTTTCCGGGCTCGCCGGTATCGCCGCTGCGGGCATCGATCCATCGCCCTATTCGCAGTTTCCATCTGTTTCGCTTCACGTCGATGTCGTTCGGACGCCGGCCGCCCGGCCTCCATTTCGTTTCATCAATCCCTAGAGGAATCGTTGCCAATGAATCGCGAAGAGCAAATCAAGGCCCTGGAACACGACTGGGCGACCAACCCGCGCTGGAAGCTGGTGAAGCGCGGCTATTCCGCCGCCGACGTCGTTCGCCTGCGCGGCAGCCTGGCGGTCGATCACACCCTGGCCAAGCGCGGCGCCGAGAAGCTCTGGAAGCTCGTCAATGGCGAAGCCAAGAAGGGCTACGTCAATGCCTTCGGCGCGATCACCGCCGGCCCGGCCATGCAGCAGGCGAAGGCCGGCCTCGAAGCCGTGTACCTCTCCGGCTGGCAGGTTGCCGCCGACGGCAACACCCGCCGCGGCGGCGCGCGCAAGGTGCGATTGCTGGCCGACGCGGTGGCCGAAGTCGAGGCGTTCGCTCTCATCGCCGCCGCGGAAGGGGTGCCGGCCGGCGGACTCCACCTCGAGATGACAGCCGAGGACGTC
>JALRLM010000052.1 GCA_023254435.1 Hydrocarboniphaga sp. | reverse complement strand
CAAGTTCGCCCGCGACGCCGCCGGCCTGCGCTCGCTCAAGCGCGAGATCACTGTCTACCGCCTGCTGCACGAGGCGCCGGGCGCCGGCCGCCATCTGCAGGCCATCCTCGACTGGAACCTCGACGAGGCGCCGTACTTTCTCGAAAGCCCGTTCGTGGCCGGTGGCAATCTGGCGCAATGGTTCGAGGCGGCCGGCGAGGTGGCGCGGCCGCAGCGCCTGGAGCTGATCGCCCAGATCGCCGAAACCCTGGCCGTGGCCCACGACGCCGGCGTGCTGCACAAGGACGTGAAGCCCGGCAACGTGCTGATCGACACCGACGAATCGGGGCAGGCCTATGTGCGCCTGGCCGATTTCGGCAGCGGCCTGGTCGTCGATCTGGAGCGCCTCGCGCAGCTCGAGATCACGCGCCTGGGCTTCACCCAGACCGAAGTGCTCGGCGCCGACACCAGCGGCACGCCGCTGTACCTGGCGCCCGAGCTGCTGGGCGGGCAGGCCCCGAGCCTGCGCTCCGACCTCTATGCGCTCGGCGTGATGCTGTACCAGATCGTGATCGGCGACTTTCGCCGGCCGCTGGTGCCGGGCTGGGAGCGCGACGTCGACGACCCGCTGCTGCGCGAGGACATCGCAGCTTGCGCCGACGGCGATCCGCAGCAGCGTCTGGCCGACGCGCGCCTGCTGGCGCAGCGGCTGCGCGGCCTGGAGCGCCGGCGCGAGGCGCGCCTGCGCAGCGAGGCCGAGCGCGCCGAAACCGAGCGCCTGCGCGCCCGCCTGGATCGTGCGCGGGCGCGGCGACCCTGGCTGATCGCCAGCGGTGCGCTGCTGGCGGTGGGCGTGGCGGCGGCGACGCTGCTGTCGATCCGCGTCGAGCGCGCCAATCAGCGCGCCCTGCGCGAGGCCGCACTGGCGCAGGCCGTGAACCACTTCCTGACCGACGATCTGCTCGGCAATGCCGACCCGCTGCGGTCGGGCCGCCGCGACGTGCCGGTGTCGGAGCTGCTGGCGCGCTCGTCGAAGCAGGTGGGCGCGCGCTTCGCCGGCCAGCCCGAAACCGAGGCCGCGGTGCGCACCGCCATCGCCCAGGCCTACACGGGCCTCAGCGACTACCCGGCGGCGCGCGTGGAGATCGAACAGGCCATCGCCCTGCTGGCCCAGCGTCCCGAGGCCCGTGACCGCCTCGACGACCTGCGCCTGGACCTGGCCTGGCTCAACCTGGACACCGAGCAGCTTGAGGCCGCCGACCGCCAGATCGCGCTGCTGACGGCGAATCCGCCGGGCACCGAACTCGGTCGCCTGCGGCTGGCGACGATCCAGGCCTGCCGGCAGTTCCGCCGCGGCGACTATCCGCCCGCCATCGCCGCGCTGGAGGCGCAGCGTCCGGCCTACCAGCGCCTGCTGGCGGAGCGGCCGCTGCTGGCCGAGGGCTATCTGCTGCGCCTGGGCGATGCCTATAACCAGTCCGAGCATTTCGAGTCGGCCGTCGACGTCTTTCGCGAGCTGCTGGCGCATTACGACGCCGCCTACGGCCGCGACGATGCGCGCTCGCTGGCCGGCATGCAGGGGCTGGGTGCCGCGCTGGCGTTTTCCGATCACAACGACGAGGCCTTGCAGATCCTGCAGGAGGCCGATCGGCGCGCCATCGCCACGCTGGGCGAGGATCACGACCTGAGCCTGCAGATCGCCGGCGAGCTCGCGGGGGTCTACGACAATCTGGCGCGCTACGACCAGGCCGAGGCGCTGTACCGCAAGGTGCTCGACCTGCGCCTGCGCCGCTTCGGCGAGGACGATCTGTCGACGCGCGACATGATGGCCAATCTCGCCGTGGTCTACGGCAACCAGTCGCGCTACGAGGATTCGGTGGCGCTGGAGCGCCGGCTCTACGCCATCGAGATCCGGCAGGCCGGCGAAACCCATCGGCGCAGCCTGCTGACCGCGTACAACATGGCGTTCGACCTCGGCAAGCTCGGCCGCTGGGACGAGGCGGCGCGCCTGCAGGCGCAGCTGCTGGAGCATGCGCGCACGGGGCTGGCGCCCGACGACGCGCTGCTGGGGCGCATCCAGTACAAACTCGGGCAGTCGCTGGGCCAGCTCGGCCGTCGTGACGAAGCGCAGCGGCATTTCGACGAGGCCATCGCCTATCTGCGGCGCACCGTGGGCGACGACGACAAGGCCACACAGCAGGCGATCCGGGTGCGCGAGCAGACGCTGGGACTACCCGCGACGTCCGCCGGCGGCGACTGATCCGGGGCGTTTGCGCAGCCCTGGATCAGGGCTTCGGCGCGGCGGTCTGCCAGGCCTGCGCGACGAGTTGCTGCACCAGCTGTTCGACACCTGCCGCGCTGCGGCCGGAGATATGCAGCGACTCGAACAGATCGAAGCCGGTCAGCGCGAACAGCACGTCGACCAGGTCGCCGCGCGGCGCGGGCTTGAGGTGCAGGCGATCGACCAGCGTGGCCAGCACTTCGCGCCGCCGCTCGACGCGGCAACGGATGTTGAGCGCGATCTCGTCGTCGAGCTTGGCCAGCGCCGCCAGTCGCGGCATCACGCGGCCGTGATGAGCCCAGAACCCGCAGTAGACCGAGACGACGCCGCGTAGCGCGCGATCGGTGTCGGTCAGCTCGAGCAGCGCGGGTAGTTCGCAGATGCCGCCTTCGTGTCCCAGGTCGTCGAACACGGCTTCGAGCAGGCCGCATTTGGACGTGAACTGGTTGTAGATGGTCAGCCGCGTGACGCCGGCCTGGCGGGCCACGCCGTCGATCGAAAACGCCGGCAGGTTCTCGCCGCCCATCAGCAGCTGTCGCGCCGCCGCGACGATGCGGCCGCGCGTGGCCTCGGCCGCCGCGTCGCGGGTGGCGCTCCTGTACGGCTGGCGGGAACCGGCTTGCATTTAATGGGTATACACTATGTAAATTGAATTTTGTGTGACGACTTGAAACCGTGCGGGGCTCGATGTCATGAAAGCCGATCTGGCGAAGCGTTCGTATTCGATGAAGGCGAGGGCCGCGTGCCTTCTGCATCGTGCTGCACCGCGCCCGGAGGCGGCATGAACGCGCCTCTGCCGCCTGGCTTCGAAGCGCCCATCGTCCGCCCGGCCGCCTCGCACCGCGAACCCGATCCGGCCTGGCTGATCCAGGCGCGCGAGATCGTCGCCGACCTCAACACGCACTCGCCCGCGCTGTACTGGATCGACTTCCTGCTCAGCGTCGGCGTGGCCTGGGCGGCGACGGCGGTGTATTTCCTGGCCCCGGGCTGGAGCCTGGCGCAGAGCGCGGGATTCTTCATCGCCAGCCTGCTGTTCTACCGCGCCGGCACCTTCATTCACGAACTCGTGCACATGAAGCCCGGCCAGATGGTGTGGTTCGGCCGCGTGTGGAATCTGCTGCAGGGCATTCCACTGCTGATGCCCTGGGTGATCTATCGCAACCACGTCGACCATCACAGCGCGCGCCACTTCGGTTCTCCGCGCGACGGCGAGTATCTGCCGCTGGCGGCCGCGCCGCTGCGCGAGACGGTGAAATACCTGGCACAGGCGCCGCTGCTGCCCTTGCTGTCCATCCTGCGCTTCGGCGTGCTGGGGCCGCTGTCCTGGCTGCATCGCGGCCTGCGTGAATGGGTGCTCACGGCCACCTCGGCCGCAGTGTCCAACCCGTACTACCGCAAGCGCTTTCCCAAGCGTGAGCAGCGCCATCTGCTGATCGTGGAAGTGCTGTGCTTCGCCTGGCTGCTGGGCATCGCCGCGCTGGTCGCGGTCGGTCGCATCACCGTGCAGCATCTGGCCATGGCCTACGCGCTGCTGGCGTTCGCGCTGAGCCTGAACTGGGTGCGCAACCTGGCCGCGCATCGCTACGACAACGCCGGCGAGGCGATGAGCCACGTCGACCAGTTCTATAACTCCATCAACATCACCGGACGCAGCCCGCTCACCGTGCTGATGTTCCCGGTGGGCCTGCGCTGGCACGCGCTGCATCACCTGTTTCCGTCCATGCCTTACCACAACATGGGCGAGGCGCACCGGCGGCTCAGCGCGCAGTTGCCGGCCGATTGTCCCTATCACGCCACGGGCCGAGAGAGCTTCTTCGCCGCGGTGGGTGAGTTGCTGGGCGGTGCGCGGCGGACCTCGCCGGAACAGTCGGCGATGCGGCGCTGGACGCAGCCTGGGACGGCGCAGTCCTGACGAACCGGGTGCCGATCCGTGCCGGCGCGCTTCTCACGCGCCGGGCGGCTCATCGGACAACTGCTGAAGAAATTCGAGCGAGGTGTGCTCGTCGATCATCGCGCAGCCTAAAGCGGCTTGCCCGAGCGGCGAGGCCGCCTGCGTTCGTAGAACCAGCGTTCACGATCCTGCTCGGGCACCAGCGTCAGCGCTTTTTCGAGCAGGGCCGACAGTTCGCTGCGCAAGGGATAGCGTGGGTTCCAGGTAAAGATCCGCGTGCGGCCCTTGAGCTGGCTCACCAGCACGCCATCGCGTTCCAGCCTGAGCAACTGCTTCTGCACGACGCTGTGCGGCAGACCGTAAAGGTCTGCAATCTCGCGCGCATAGCCTTCGCCGTAGTTCTGGAGCGCGAGCAGGGTGCGCTCCGCTGTCTGGTTACCGAATATGCCCACAAGAATTGCCTCTGAAGTAGGCCATTTGGCCTCCACCGTAGGCCGATGGTGGCCCGGCGTCATCCGTCATGAGCAGGCGCCGCGACGCGGATGGACGACGGCTACTGCGTGGCGTCGTTGTCCGCTCCGGCCGCCTTGGTCACGCGCGCGAGCACGCCCAGGCGCGGGCTGTCGAGATGGTGCAGTTCGTCGCGGCGCATGCGGCGACGCTCGTCGATGGGCCAGGCCGTGCCCTGGTCGACGTATTGCAGGTCGACGTCCAGATGCAGGTAGCGGTTCAGCAGCAAGGCCACCGAGCCTTCCACACGCGGCGCACCGCCGAGCGAGCCGGCGTTGTCGACGACAGCGGCGGTGTGCGCGTTGGCATCCGGGCCGTACTGGATCTGCAGCGCCGGGCCGCGTTCCTGCGGCGGATTCTTCTGCGTCCAGGCCAGTCGCGCCAGCGGGCGAAACTGCTTGCTGTAGCGGATGTTCTTCCACTCCGCGTCGAGGCCGAACTGATCGTCGGGCAGCACCTCGATGCCCGCGGCCTTGAGCGCGGCGACGTCGTCGAGCTTGATCGCGCCCTGCAGGTTCGGTGCGCCGGCCGGCACGCCGGCCTCGTTGCCCGCGAACCACAGGTCCTGGAACACGATCAGGTCGACGCGATAGGTGGCGTCGGCGGCCGTCGCCGCGCCGGGCAGCAGCGGACTCAGGCACAGCAGGGCGGCAACGAGCAGCTTGCGCATCGAATGGTTCGTCTTCGGGTTCACGGTTTGTCGCCCAGTGTAGCCAGCAGGGCCGCGATCTGATCGCCTCTGGCCTCGGGTGCCTCCAGCGGCGCATTGATGTTGAGGCGCTTCTGGCCCTCCAGCTTGTAGACCTTGGGCTGCTTCTGGATCAGCTTGATCATCTTCATCGGATCGATCTTGGGCTGCACGCCAAAATCCAGCGTCGCGCCCTTGGCGCCGGCTCTGATCCGTGTAATGCCCAGCGCTTCGCCCATCACGCGCAGGCGTGCGGCGTCGAACAGGCGCTCGGCCGCCGGCGGCAGCAGGCCGAAGCGGTCGATCATCTCGATCTTGAGTTCCTTCAGGCGCTCGTCGTCGCCGGCCTCGGCCACGCGCTTGTAGAACACCAGGCGCGTGTGCACGTCGGGAATGTAGTCGTCGGGCAGCAGCGCGGAGACGGCGAGGTCGACCTCGCAGGCAGCCACGCCAAACGGCTGATCGTCGAGCTTGCCCGAGCGCAGTGCCTTCACCGCACGTGCGAGCAGCTCGGCGTACATGGTGAAGCCCACTTCCTCGATCTGGCCCGACTGGCCTTCGCCCAGCAGTTCGCCCGCGCCGCGAATTTCCAGGTCATGCGTGGCGAGCGCGAAGCCCGAGCCGAGATCGCCCAGGGTTTCGATCGCCTCCAGGCGCTTTTCCGCATCGGCCGACAGCGCGCGCTTGCTCGGCACCAGCAGGTAGGCGTAGGCGCGATGATGGCTGCGGCCGACGCGGCCGCGCAGCTGGTGTAGCTGCGCGAGGCCGAGGTTGTCGGCGCGATCGATCAGGATCGTGTTGGCGGTCGGCACGTCGATGCCCGATTCGATGATGGTCGTGCTCACCAGCACGTTGAAGCGCTGGTGATAGAAGTCGAGCATCACCTGCTCCAGATCGCGCTCGCGCATCTGGCCATGAGCGAAGCGCACGATGGCTTCGGGAACCAAGCGCTGGATGTCGTCGGAAATCTTGGCGATGTCGGCGACTTCGTTGTGCAGGTAGTACACCTGGCCGCCGCGACGCAGCTCGCGCTGGATCGCCTCGACCACGAGATTGCGTTCCCACTCGGCGACGAAGGTCTTGATCGCGATGCGCGAAGCCGGCGGCGTGGCGATGATGGACAGATCGCGCAGTCCCGACATGCTCATGTTGAGCGTGCGCGGGATCGGCGTGGCCGTGAGCGTGAGCATGTCGACTTCGGCGCGCATGTTCTTCAAACGTTCCTTGTGCCGCACGCCGAAGCGATGCTCTTCGTCGACGACGACCAGCCCGAGGTTCTTGAAGCGCACGTCCTCCTGCAGCAGGCGATGCGTGCCGATGATGATGTCGAGCGAGCCTTCGTCGATCTGCTTGAGCAGCGCGGTCTGCTCCTTGGCCGTGCGCATGCGCGACAGCGCGGCGACGCGGATCGGCCAGTCGGCGAAGCGGTCGCGGAAATTCTTGGCGTGCTGCTCCACCAGCAGCGTGGTCGGCGCCAGCATGCAGACCTGGCGGCCCGAGCGCGCCACCGCGAAGCAGGCGCGCAGCGCGACCTCGGTCTTGCCGAAGCCGACGTCGCCGCAGACCACGCGGTCCATCGGTTTGTCGAGCTTGAGATCGGCGAGCACCGCGTCGATCGCGGACTGCTGGTCGGGCGTGGTGTTGAACGGAAAACCATCGCTGAAGCGGCGATAGTCTTCCTCTTCGAGCTCCAGCGACATGCCGGGCTTGGCCGCGCGGCGCGCCTGGATCTGCAGCAGTTCGGCGGCGACGTCGTGCGCCTTCTCGCGCGCCTTGGCCTGCACCTTTTCCCAGCGATCCGAGCCCAGCGAATGCAGCGGTGCGGAGATTTCTTCGGCACCGGTGTAGCGGTGGATCATCTGCAGCGAGCCGACCGGCACGTAGAGCTTGTCGCCGCCGGCGTATTCGAGCAGCAGGTATTCGGATTCGATGCCGCCCGCGTCCAGCCTTTGCAGGCCGCGATAGCGGCCGACGCCGTGCTGCGCATGCACCACCGGCGAGCCGATGGCCAGGCTCGACAGGTCGCGCAGGATGGTTTCGGGGTCGCGCACCTTGGCTCGGCGCGCGCGCGATTCCACCGGCGCGCGACGGCCGAACACCTGTGCTTCGGCCACCAGCGCGAGCTTGTCGGCCGCGAGTTGGAAGCCAAGCTGCAGCGGGCCGATGACGATGCCGTAGCGATTCTTGTCGGTTTCGAAGTCCAGCCAGCTGTCGTGGACGCGCGGCAGTACGCCGATGCCCTTGAGCCAGTCGAGCAGCGATTCGCGGCGACCGGCCGATTCGGCGACGAACAGCACACGATCCGGCGTGTCCTTGATCCACGCCTTCAGATCGGGTTCGCCGGCTGGCAGGCGCGTTGCCAGGGTGTTGCGCTCGCCGCGCAGGGCCAGCGGCGCCTGCGCATGCGGCAGCGTCGCCAGACGGGCCAGGGCCTGCGAGGGCTCCACGTAGAGATCGGCTGGCTTCATCAGCGGGCGCTCGATGTCGCCGCGATGGCGCTCGTAGCGCTCGTCGATCTGCGACCAGTCGGCGGCGGTGGCCGATACGAGGTCGGCCAGCTCGATCACCTGCGTGTTGGCGGGCAGATAGTCGAACAGCGTCGCGGTCTGGCCGAAGAAGAGTGGCAGCCAGGCCTCGATACCGCCCGGCATGAGCTTCTTGCTGACTTCGTTGTAGATGCGCGAGCGCGCCGGATCGCCGGTGAAGTATTCGCGATAGCGGCGGCGGAAGACGTCGATGCCTTCCTTGTCGGTGGGAAAGTCGCGCGCGGGCAGCAGCCGCACTTCGCCCACTTTGTCGACGCTGCGCTGGGTTTCGGGGTCGAAACTGCGGATCGACTCGATCTCGTCGTCGAACAGATCGATGCGATAAGCCGTCTCCGAGCCCATCGGAAACAGATCGACCAGGGCGCCGCGAACGGCGAACTCGCCCTGCGTCTGCACCTCGGAAACGCTGGTGTAGCCGGCGCCGACGAGCTTGTCGCGAAACGCCTGCTGGTCGAGCTTGCCGCCGGCCTCGAGCAGAAAGGTGCGGCCTTCGATGTAGCTGCGCGGCGGAAAACGCTGCAGCAGCGCATCGGCGGTGATCAGCAGAATGCCGCGCCGCTGCTGCGGCAGCCGGTACAGCGCCGCCATGCGGTTGGAGAGAATCTCCTGGTGCGGCGAGAACTGCTCGTAGGGCAGCACTTCGGAGTCGGGCAGGTGCAGCACCTCGATCTCGCCGCCGGCGAAGAAGCGCAGCTCGTCTTCGAGCCGGTAGGCCTCCTGCTCGTTGCCGGCGACGGCGAGGATCAGCCCGTCGTGGGCGCTCGCCGCGCGCACGGTGGCCAGCGCGGCGACGGCGAGGGGCGGAAAAGTCGGGTCCGTCGCGTTCGTATTCATTCCGGCATCAAATGCGAAGGGCGCCGCAGCGCCCTTCATGAGCCGGCTATTTTACATCCTGGCCGGCGCCTTGGCGCCGGCGCGACGGCCGGGCACTCCGGCGTGTCGATGCGGTCTATCCGCCGTCGTGTTGGTCCTCTCCCATGGAAGGAGTCCTCGTGTCGCCGAATCGCCCGTCCGTTTCCCCCGTCCATGCCATTCTCGTCCCCGTTCTGGGCCGTATGGCCGCCGCCGGCGTGGCGGCGCTGTTTGCCGTCTCGGCCTGGGCCCAGCCCGTGGCCCTGCGCCACGTGCGCCTGATCGACGGCAGCGGCAGTGCGCCACTGGTCGATGCCACGGTGGTGGTCGATGGCGGGCGCATCGTCGCGCTGGGCGCCGAGGCCGGCGTGGCGATCCCCGAGGGTGCGCAGCAGATCGACCTGACAGGCCGCAGCGTCCTGCCGGGCCTGATTTCCGATCACTCGCACGTCGGCCTCGTCGACGGCACCACGGTCGGGCCGCAGCATTACACACGCGCCAACGTCGAGCGCCAGTTGCAGCAATGGCAGCGCCACGGCGTCACCACGGTGACCTCGCTGGGCATGAACGCGCCGCTGTTCAATGCGCTGCGCGACGAGGCGCACGCCGGCACGCTGAAGGGCGCGGACCTGTTCGGCGCCGATCGCGGCTTCGGCGTGCGCAACGGCGCGCCGCCGGTCAAGGTCGGCGCCGATCAGCTCTACACGCCCGACACCCCCGAGCAGGCGCGGCAGATGGTGCGCGACAGCGCCACACGCAAGCCCGACGTGCTCAAGATCTGGGTCGACGATTTCGCCCACACCCTGCCGTTCAAGATGAAGCCCGAGATCTACCGCGCCATCATCGACGAGGCGCACCGCCTGGGCCTGCGCACGGCCGCGCACGTCTACTACCTGGACGACGCGCGCGATCTGGTCGAGTCGGGCGTCGACATCATCGCCCACGGCATTCGCGACCGGCCCGTGGACGACGCGCTGATCCGCGCCATGCAGGCCAGGGGTACCTGGTACATCCCGACGCTGGGCCTCGACGAGACCTTCTACGTCTGGGCGCAGCGGCCGCAGTGGACGCGCGAGCCGTTCGCGCTCGCCGGCCTGCAGCCGGCGCTGCTCGCGCAGTTCGACGACGGCGCCTGGCGCGAGAAGACGCTGAGCGATTCCGCCGCGCTGGCGCGCAACCAGGCCTCGCTGGCGATGAACCAGCGCAATCTCAAGCGGCTCTACGACAGTGGCGTCAACATCGGCTTCGGCACCGACTCGGGCGCCAACGCGCTGCGCGTGCCGGGCGTGGCCGAGCATCGCGAACTGCAGCTCATGGTCGACGCCGGACTGTCGCCGATGCAGGCGCTGCAGATCGCCACGCGCAACGCGGCGGCGCTGCTGGGCCTGAAGGATCGTGGCCGGCTCGCGGTGGGCGGCCGCGCCGACCTGCTCGTGGTCGACGGCGATCCCACGACCGACATCGCCGCCCTGCAGCGCATCGACGCCGTGTGGCAGCGCGGCGAGCGCGTGGCGGGGCCGGTCGCGAAGTAGGCGGGCTGATGCTTCGGCGGGTTCGTGCCGGGAACATCGAAGTGAGCGGCGCTGCGCGAGGCCTGCTGACGGGCCATGCCTGCTCATGGGCAGGCACCTGAGTGCGCCGTTGCAGGTTGTCGCAGTGGCTGGCCCGGGAAACAATGCGAGCAGGGGAGTGGAAACGATTTCCAACCCAATTCCGGAGAGCCGCGAGATGGGTGTCGGAATCAAGGATGTCGCCCGGGCCGCCGGCGTGTCGCCGGCCACGGTGTCGCGGGCGCTCGGCAAGGGTCCGGTCAGCGAAGAGCTGCGCGCACTGGTCGAGGCTGCCGTGCGCTCGACCGGCTACCGGCCCAACCTGGCAGCGCGGCGCCTGCGCTCGCAGGACTCGGGCACCATCGGTCTGGTGGTGGCCGACATCCGCAATCCCTTCTTCACCGCCGTCAGCCGCGTCGTGGAGGACTGCGCCTACCGCGCCGGCATGCGCGTGATCCTCTGCAACACCGACGAGGATCCCGAGCGCGAGGCCTTATACCTGCGGCTGATGCAGGAGGAGCGACTCACCGGCATGATCTTCGCGCCGACGCGTGCGACGCTCGACCAGCTCGCGCACCGCGCCCTGGATTTTCCCGTGGTGCTGATCGATCGCGCCGGCCCGGGCGGCCAGCACGATGCCGTGGTGCTCGACAACCACGAGGCCGTGGGCGATCTCGTGGCGCATCTGGTGGAGCGCGGCTACCGGCGCATCGGCGGCCTGTTCGGCAACGCCAGCACCACCGGCCTGCAACGTCGCGACGGCTATGTCGCGGCCATGCAGCGCTTCGGCCTGCAGCCCGATTTTCGCCTGCTGGCGCCGTCGGCCGAAGCCGCGCTGCAGCTGCTGCGCGCCTGGCTGGCCGATCCGCAGCGACCCGAGGCCATCGTCGCCAGCAACAGCCTGCTGCTCATGGGCACGCTGCGTGCCGCGCGCGAGGCGGGGCTGGCGATTCCGCAGGATCTGGCCGTGGCCGGCTTCGACAACGAGAACTGGACCGAGCTCGTGGAGCCCGGCATCACCGTGATCGAGCAGCCGGTGGAGGAGATCGGCCGCGCGGCGATGTCGCTGCTGTTCGAGCGGCTCAAGACGCCGACGCTGCCCGTGCGCAAGCTGGTGCTCAGCGGGCGTTGCGTGGCGCGCGGATCGACCGCATCGAGGACATCATGAAACCCCCCATCGGCAAGGACACGCGACTGTGCATGTCGCTGTCGGCGCGGCCCGGCAATTTCGGCTCGCGCTTCCAGAATCATCTCTACGAGGCGCTGGGACTCGATTACGTCTACAAGTCGTTCACCACCACCGATCTGCCCGCCGCCATCGGCGGCATCCGCGCGCTGGGCGTGCGCGGCTGCGCGATCTCGATGCCGTTCAAGGAGGCCTGCATCCCCTTGATCGACACGCTGATGCCGTCGGCGGCGGCGATCGATTCGGTCAACACCATCGTCAACGACGACGGCCTGCTGCGCGGCTACAACACCGACTACGCGGCCGTGGTGCAGCTGCTGGCGACCGTGGATCCGGCCACGCGCTTCGTGCTGCGCGGCAGCGGCGGCATGGCCAAGGCGGTGGTCGCGGCGCTGCGCGATTCGGGTTTCGCCAGCGGCGTGATCGTGGCGCGCAACGAAAGCGCCGGCCGCGCACTGGCCGAGGCCTACGGCTACGCATGGCACGCGGACTTCGACGACTCGCTGGCGGCGGACATGCTCGTCAACGTCACGCCGCTGGGCATGGTCGGCGCGGTGGAGAGCGAATCGCTGGCGTTTCCGCTGGCGGCGATCGATCGCGCGCAGCTGGTGTTCGATGTGGTGGCGCGGCCGCCCGAGACGCCGCTGATCGTCGCCGCGCGTGCGGCCGGCAAGCGCGTGATCACGGGCGCCGACGTCATCGTGCTGCAGGCGCTGGAGCAGTTCGTGCTCTATACGCATCGCCAGCCCGGCGACGATCAGGTGAGGGCCGCCGCGGCGTTCGCACTCGCGGGCTGAGCCGGCCGCCGGCGAATACCGATCGTGACGCAAGGCCGCGCGCGTCTTGGCTATAGTCGCGCGCGAAACGGCACATGCGTCGTCTGCGCGTGCGGCGCCGTTCGCTTCCCTCATCGAAATCAAGGATCTTGCGATGCGTTTTGCTTTTCCTCTGCTGCGGCGGGCCCCACGCGGCCTGCTGATGCTGAGTCTGTTCGTGCTGCCGACGGCGGCGTTCGCGCTCGATGCGACGCTGGTCGACAGCTATCTGCAGCGCCTGCGCCAGCAGTCGGGCGCGCCCGGCGTGTCGGCGGCCATCATGGTGCGCGGCGAGCTGGCGTATTCGGGTGGCGCCGGTATCGGCGATCTCGAAGCCGGCACGCCGCAGAACGGTCTGTCGGTACACAACATCGGCTCCATCTCCAAGACGCAGGCCATCATCGCGGTGATGCAACTCGTGGAGCAGGGCAAGGTGAATCTCGACGCCGAGATCCAGACCTACGTGCCGTGGTTTCCGCGCAAGCAGGCGCCGATCAGCGTGCGCCAGATCCTCACCCACACCTCGGGCATCCGCCACTACCAGGACGGTGAGTTCGGCGAGGGCGACGTGCTGCGCTACCAGCAGTTCGACGACATCGAAAAGGCCTCGCGTCGCTGGATGAACGATGCGCTGCTGTTCACGCCGGGCCAGTACTGGCGCTATTCCTCGTATGCCACCAACCTGCTGCACGCGCTGGTGGAGCGCGTCAGCGGCGAAGGTTTCGAGACTTATCTGCGCCGTCACGTGTGGGAGCAGGCCGGCATGCTCGATACGCAGTTCGACCTGCCGTCGCGCATCGTGCAGCGCCGCAGTCGTGGCTACGTGCTCGACGCCGGCGGTGGCCGGCTCGTCAACGCGCCGCAGGAGAACGTCAGCTACAAGTACGCGGGCGGCGGCGTGATCTCCACCAACGAGGACATGGTGCGCTTCGGTTATGCGCTGAACCATGGCGTGTTCTTCGCCAGGCCCGCGACGATGCGCGAGATGCTGCGCGCGCAGCTGCCGGCCGATATCGCTTATCCGCCTGCCGACATCGAGGAAGAAAAGCAGAAAGACCCGCTCAAGACGCCGTCGAAGCCGCCCGTGCAGGCCTTGATCTGGCGCCTGGGCAGCGATCCCTGGGGCGGTCGCTACATCGAGCACTCCGGCAGCGTGAAAGGCACCTACTCGGAGTTCGTCGACTATCAGGACGAGGACATCGTCGTCTCCCTGCACGTCAATGCCTGGGCCATGAAGCCCGACCTGAAGCAGGCGGCCGAGGCACTGGCACGACTCGCCCGACTGGATGCACCGCTGGCGATGCCGAAGAAGTAATCGTCGCTGCAGAAACGACCAGGCCCGCGATGCGCCGATGCGCTCGCGGGCTTTGTCTTTTGGGAGCGGCTTTCTCTAGAAACCGCCGCCGGGTCCGCCACCACCCGGACCTCCACCGCCGGGTCCGCGACCGCGTCGTCCGCCGCCACCGCCCGGTCCGCCTTCGCGATCCTGGCTGGCGTGCAGGGCTTCGTTCCAGCGCTCCAACTGTTCGGGCGTCAGCGTGGTGGCGACGCGATGCTCGAAGCCCGCCTGCGCGAGCGACTGATCGACCTGCAGCGCGCCCTGCTGGCGCAGCAGCGGTTCGATCTGCGTGAGGTAGTCGGGCGAGGCTTTCTGCAAGCGGGCGATCTGGCGACGAAGCTCGTCGGCCTGCTGCATCGAGCTTTTGCGCCGAGCCTCGCCCTGATCGAAAGCGTCGAGCACGACCCGGCGCTGCGCATCGTCGGCGCCGCTTTCGCTCAGGGCATGCATCACGGTCTTTTCGCTCATGGCCTGGCGCGGGCCTTCGTCGTTCATGCGCGGGCGATGGTTGCTGCAGGCGCTCAGCAGCAGGGTGGTCGACAGCATCAGCGTCGCCACGAGCGGGCGAGGTCGTGCCAGGGAGCGCGGAGCGGAATGCGGGAAAGGAGGCGGCACGGACATGTTCGGAAGATCGGGGCGGCGACCGGCAATCGGTCGGGCGCTAATCTGCCACCGCAATCGCCACCTGTAGCGGTCGCGACGGGTTATGAAAGGTAAAGAAGGGTTTCACCCTGTGATGACGCGCCAGCCGATGCCGGGGCGCGACTCGCCGGCACTCAGGGGCGCAGCTGTTTTCGCAGTTGCGCGATCAGCAGATCGACGTAGTCCTTGAGTGCGGCCTGCTGATCGGCCGACAGCGCGGCGGTCTGCAGCGGCTGCAGCAGGTTGGGGACGCTGGCCAGCGCCGCGATGCGGGCCTGGTCGCTGTCGCCGCTGACGCGATTCACCACTTCGAGCCGGCCGTCGTCGACGCGATAAACCTCGCCGACCGCCGTGTCCCAGCCCGCCATGCCGCCGCTGGCATGGGCGCCGATGCGCGGCGGGACGCCGCCGCTGCGCACTTCCATGGCGATGGCGTAGCACTGCGCGCCGACCGCGGTCAGGAACAGGTGCATGACCAGATGATCGAGCCCCGAATGCGTCCACGGCTGGCCCCAGGGCATGCGCGCCTGTTCGCCGGATTCGAGCCGCACGCCGATCAGCGGTGTGCTGCGCGTGGAACCGGCCTTGGCGAGTTCGACGCGAAAGGCGGCCAGTGTTTCGTCCACGAGCTGGCGGACGGCTTGTTTGGAAGCTTCGATACTCATGCGGCCAGGATACGCCGAGGTGAAATGCCGATGCCCCGATCGCGGCGGATCTCGCGGGCAAGGGCGGGCTGCAGGCATAAAAAAGGGCCTTCTTTGCAGAAGGCCCTATTTCATTTGGCTCCCCGAGACGGGCTCGAACCGCCGACCCAGTGATTAACAGTCACTTGCTCTACCGACTGAGCTATCGGGGAATGGGCCGCGGATTCTAAGGACTTGTTCGGGGGTGTGCAAGCATTTCTTTCGCTAGCCTCGATTGGAGAAAAAATGACCGGCAGTCAAGAGCTTCCATGATGATGCCGGCTTTCGGTGAGGTGGCTGCGCGAAGGTCGGCGATGGCAGGGTTTTGCGGCATCATGGCGGGCCGCGATGGCGATCGCCGCAGGCCGGACGTGTCGACATCGAACGGACAATAACCACGACAGGAGACGCAGCATGATCGCTTACACCACCCTGGGCACCAACAACCTCGAACGCGCCGCCGCGTTCTACGACACGCTGCTGGCCGAACTCGGCGCCCGGCGAGTGATGGATTTCGGTCGCCTGATCGTCTGGGGCACCAGCCCCGATGCGCCCATGTTCGGCGTCTGCACGCCCTTCGACGGCAAGCCGGCCTGCGTGGGCAACGGCAGCATGATTTCGCTGGGCGTGGCCAAGCCCGAGCAGGTCGATGCACTGTATGGCAAGGCCCTGGCGCTGGGCGCGACGGACGAGGGTGCGCCGGGCGCTCGCGGCGCCAACTTCTACATCGGCTATTTCCGCGACCT
>JALRLM010000048.1 GCA_023254435.1 Hydrocarboniphaga sp. | reverse complement strand
ACGGTGACGCGTCCGCCTGCCGGCTTGGCGCGGCGGCCGATCTCCTTCGACACCGCCGCGGCGATCATGCTCAAGGGCCTCACTGCGGAGTACCTGTTTCATCGCAGCTATGCGCTGCGCGGTGGCGAAACCATTCTGTTCCATGCCGCCGCCGGCGGCGTCGGCCTGATCGCCTGCCAGTGGGCGAAGTCGCTGGGCGTGACGGTGATCGGCACGGCCGGCAGCGACGACAAGCTGCAGCTCGCCAAGGCGAACGGCTGCGATCACCTGATCAACTATCGCAGCGAGAACGTGGTCGAGCGCGTGCGCGAAATCACCGGCGGACGCGGCGTGCCCGTGGTCTACGACGGCGTCGGCAAGGACACCTTCAAGATGTCGCTCGACTGTCTGGCCAAGTTCGGCACGATGGTGTCCTTCGGCAACGCCTCGGGCGTGGTGCCGCCGTTTGCGTTGACCGAGCTGGCTTCGCGCGGCTCGCTGTACGTGCAGCGTCCGACGCTGTTCCACTACATGGAAGAACGCGCCGATCTCGAAGCGATGGCGGCGCACCTGTTCGACAAGGTGGGCAGCGGACAGGTCAAGGTCAGCATCGGCCAGCGCTATGCATTGCGCGATGCCGCGCAGGCGCACGCCGATCTCGAAGCGCGCAGGACCACCGGCAGCACCGTGCTGATTCCGTAGGCGGCGACACGCGACGATGAGCCTGGCGCTGGGCATCGTCGTCGGTCTCGTGCTCGGACTCACGGGCGCGGGCGGCTCGGTGTTCGCGGTGCCGCTGCTGATGTTCGGCCTGGGCTTCAGTTTCACGCAGGCCACGCCCGTGGCCCTGCTGGCGGTCTGCGCCGCCGCGAGCTTCGGCACTGTCGTCGCCTGGGACGTGACCTACGTGCGCTGGCGCGCGGCCCTGCTGATGTCGGGCGTGGGCGCGGTGTTCGCGCCGCTGGGCCTGATCGCGGCGCGGGCCCTGCCGGCCGAGTGGCTGCTGCGCCTGTTCGCCGGCGTGCTCGTGATCGTGGCGCTGCGCCTGATCGTGCAGGCGCAGCGTCGGCCCGAAGAAGCCGCGGTGGCACGCGCGACCGTTGCCGGTGACGACGGCGCCGCGAACGGGCCGATCTGCCGGCTGCATCCGCGCACCGGACGGCTGATCTGGACGCGCGCGAGTGCTTCGACCATCGCCGCCATCGGCGCCGCCACGGGCTTCGCCTCGTCGCTGCTGGGCGTAGGCGGCGGCTTCATCATCGTGCCGGCGCTGCGCACGGTCAGCGCACTGTCGATCCACTCGGCCATTGCCACGTCGCTGATGGCGATCGCGCTGACCAGCGCGGGCTCGGTGCTCGTGCACTTGGCCTTCGATGCGCAGCTGCCGCCGGCCGCGGCCTGGCCCTTCATCGGCGGTTCGCTGCTGGGCATGATCGCGGGCCGGCGCATCGCACCGCGCATCGTCGGACCGCGATTGCAGCAGGGTTTCGCGCTGTCGATGCTGCTGGTCGCGATGCTGGTCGGCGCTCGCGCGCTGGCATAAGCAAAGCTTCACAAGGTTGGCCACGGCCCGGCGGATTTCGCATCGGCCGCACGGGATCGCAGGCTATGATCGTCGCCTCCATGAAGATAGATGACATCGAAGCCTTCGTGACCGTGGTGCGCTGCCAGTCGATCAGCGCGGCGGCGCAGGCGCTGGAACTCACGCAGCCCGCGGTGACGCGGCGCATCCAGAACTTCGAGGAAGCGCTCGGCGTGGTGCTGCTCGATCGCAACACCAAGCCACCGCGCACTACGGCCATGGGCAAGCTCGTCTACGACCGTTGCCTGCAGGTGCTGCGCGAGGTCGAAGGCCTGCGCCATCTCGTCGCCAGCGATGCGCAGCCCAGCGGCAGCCTGCGCCTGGGCGTGGTGCAGACGGTCGGCGACGTGATCCTGCTCGATGCGCTGCGCGAGCTGCAGGGCGAATTTCCCGAACTCAGCGTGCAGGTGTCGAGCAGCTGGAGCAGTCGCCTGCTCGAGCGGCTCAAGGACGGCGAGCTCGATGCCGCCATCGCCTTGTTTCCGCCCGGCCGCGGCTACACCGACGAGTGGGTGACGCGCTCGCTCGGCCAGGTGCAGCTGGTCGTGGTCGGCCGTGCCGCCGACTATCCCAAGCGTCGCTATCGGCTCGCCGACTGCGCGGCGCGCGGCTGGGTGCTGAACCCCGACGGCTGCGGCTTTCGCGCCACGCTGCATCGCATGCTGACGGCGCAGGGCGTGGCCCTGCGCACCAACCTCGAAATCTTCGGGGCCGAACTGCAGCTGGGCCTGGTCGCCGGCGGCATGGGCCTGGGGCTGATGGCGGCGCCGCTGTTCGAGCGCAGTGCCTATCGCGATCAGCTGCGCGCGCTGCCGCTCAGCGATTTCAATGCCACGCTGGACCTGGTCATGCTGCATTCCAGACTGGTCGGCAAGCTGCAGCAGCCGCTGGAGAACCTGGCCGCCGCGGTCACGCCGGCCTTCGCGCCCGTCAAGCTGCCCAAGGGCTGAGCCGGCACTGCCGGCTTTGTGTAGAACCTTATATCCAAAAGTAAAAGTCGCCGTGGCCATCAGGTCGCGGCTTCGGAACAACATATAAATGGATAATAAAGGTCTTTCCACTTTATGCGCGGAGTAACTAGTTTGAACGCCTGAGTCTCGATCAGGAGTTCCCCGTGCAGCCTGCTTACGTCTTTCCAGTCCGCGCCGACGCTTCAGCGTCGCGTCGCGCCCAGGGCTGACGACCATGCCCGTTCGCATCGATCGTGGACGCCCACGCGCCGACGCCGACAGCCAGCGCGCCGTGCGTGCGCGCGGCCTGGTGCAGCGCTTCGGCGATCGCACGGTGCTCGACGGGCTGGACCTCGACATCGCGCCCGGCGAATTTGTCGCGCTGCTGGGCCGCAGCGGCTCGGGCAAGACCACGTTGCTGCGCGCGCTGGCGCGACTCGATCGCATCAGCGAAGGCGAACTGACGGCGCCGGCCGCGGTGGCGACGGTGTTCCAGGAAGCGCGCCTGCTGCCGTGGAAGCGCGCCTGGCAGAACATCGCGCTGGGCCTGCGCATCGCCGATGCGCGCCGTCATGCGCTGGCTGCGCTCGACGAAGTGGGCCTGGGCGATCGCGCCGATGCCTGGCCGTCGACGCTGTCGGGCGGACAGGCACAGCGCGTCTCGCTGGCGCGCGCGCTGGTGCGCGATCCCAAGCTGCTGCTGCTCGACGAGCCTTTCGGCGCGCTCGACGCGCTCACGCGCATGAGCATGCATCGACTCGTGCAGCGGCTGTGGCGCACGCATCGGCCCGCCGTGCTGCTGGTGACGCATGATGTCGACGAGGCCGCGCTGCTGGCCGACCGCGTGCTGGTGCTGTCGCAGGGCCGCATCGAGCACGAGGAGCGCATCGAACTGCCCTCGCCGCGCTCGGTGGAGCAACCCGAATTCCGCGCGCTGCGCCGCCGCCTGCTGACGAGCCTGGGCGTCGACGAGGCTGGCGAAGCGGTGGCCGCCCCGGCGTCGCGTGTGCAGGCTGCGCTGCGATGAGCACGCGCCTGCTGAGTCCGCTCGCAGTGCTGCTGCTGTGGGAGCTGGGTTCGCGCGTGGGCCTGATTCCCGCGCACATCATGCCGGCGCCGTCGGCGCTGGCGACGACGCTGAGCGATCTGCTGGTGTCAGGCCGGCTCTACGAACACCTGGGCGTGTCGCTGCGGCGCGCGGCACTGGGGCTGGCCATCGGCGTCTCGCTGGGCACCGCTCTGGCGCTGGTCGCGGGCCTGTCGCGGCGCGGCGAGCTGGCGGCCGATCCGCTCATGCAGATCTTGCGCGCGCTGCCGTTTCTGGGCGTGATTCCGCTGTTCATCCTGTGGTTCGGCATCGGCGAAGTGACCAAGGTGGCGCTGATCGCGCTGGCCACCAAGACGCCGATCTACCTGACGTTGTACGGCGGCATTCGCGGCGTCGACGCCAAGCTCGTCGAAGCGGCCGACACGCTGGGGCTGAACCGGCTCGAACTGATCCGCCACGTGATCCTGCCGGGCGCACTGCCGTCGTTCTTCGTCGGCTTGCGCTATGCGCTGGGCATTTCGCTGCTCGCGCTGGTGGCGGTGGAACAGATCAACGCCAATTCCGGCATCGGCTATCTGATCAACGAAGCGCGCGACTTCATGAAGACCGACGTGATCATGGTCTGTCTGCTGATCTACAGCGTGCTGGGCCTGCTGACCGATGCCTTCGTGCGCATGCTCGAGCGTCATGCACTGGCCTGGCGTCCGCTGATGCCGTCGCTGCGCGCGGCCTGAGCGCCACTCGCGACGCGCATACGCCGCGTCGCCGCCGTCCTCCCTTTCGTGCCGATGCCGGCACCGCGGTCCTTCGATCACAACACGCCATCAGGAGCCTTCCATGTCGTACGCCGCTTCGCTGCAAGCCCACGTTCCCCATCAAGGCCAGCTCAAGGTCACTCGCCTGCAGCCCACTTTCGGCGCCGAAGTCGAAGGTCTGGACCTGCGCGAGCCGCTGACGCCCGAACTGCGCGACGAAGTGCGCGCGCTGATCGTGCAGCACAAGGTGATCTTCCTGCGCGACCAGCACATCACGCGCGAGCAGCAGCTGGCCTTCGCCACGCAGTTCGGCCCGCCGGTGATCCATCCGCTGCAGCTGCTCAAGGAGAAGAAACGCCACGACGAACTGCCCAAGGGCATGCACACGATCACGCCGCCGACCAAGGAGTACGGCAACGTCTACAAGCGCCGCACCTGGCATTCCGACGGCAGCTGGACGTATCCGATCGCCTTCGCCTCGTTCCTGCGCGCGGTCGAGGTGCCCGAGGTCGGTGGCGACACCATCTGGGCCGATGCCGGCGCGATCTATCGCGGCCTGTCGGATCGTCTCAAGGCGAAGATCGAGCACCTGTACATCACGCACGAGTACAAGGAGCTGCAGACCGCCGGCATCGCGCATCCCATCGTTGCGCATCCGGCCGTGATCAATCATCCCGAAACCGGCGAAGACCTGCTCTACGTCGATTTCATCATGCATCCCTGGGTCGTCGGCTTCGATCGCGCCGACAGCGAGGCCCTGCTCAGCGAAATCTACGAGGAAGTGCTGCGTCCCGAATATCACCTGCGCCTGAAGTGGAAGAAGGGCACGCTGGCGATCTGGGACAACCGCTCCACGCTGCACACCGCGATCCACGACTACGGCGACTACCCGCGCCGCGTCGAGCGCGTGGTGGTGGGCAGCAACGACGTGCCGACGCGCGATCCGTCCAAGCGTTTCGTGCTGCCGGAGTAAGCCGCATGACGTGAGCCGGTCGCCGCGCGCCACGATCGCGCGACGACCGGCAGTTCCACCGTCGCTTCCGTCGCCCTGCGGCGATGGCGGGCGACGTTCAACCCAGCAAACCCCAAAGTCCGCCTCGAAGCGGTCACGGCGCCGGCTTGCCCGCGATCGGCCTTCCCGCAAGGTCGCGGCGCGCCGGCCAAGACGATCAATCCCCCAGGAAAACCATGTCGACCCACCTGCATTCGCTCCTCGCCAGTACCCGCCACCGACGGCCGTCCAGCCTGCCGCGGCCGCGTCTTTCCGCCGTCGCGGCCGCCATCGCCGCGCTGTCGTCACCCGCCGCGTTCGCACAGGAAATCGCCGCGGCCGATGCGGCACCCGCCACCACCGAAGTCGCTGCCGCCGGCGACGCGGTGGAACTCGAAACCGTGGTCGTCACCGGCACGCGCGGCAACGCGCGCCGCGTCGCCGACAGCGCGGTGCCGATCGACGTGATCGGTGGCGAGCAGCTCGAGAAACTCGGCGGTGACGGCGGCGCGCTCAAGGACGCGCTCGAAAAGCTGGCGCCGTCCTTCGTCGTCAACACGCGCGGCAACGCCACCTGGGGCACGGTGTCCAAGCCCGCGGGCCTGCGCGGCCTGTCGGGCGCGCACGTGCTGGTGCTCGTCAACGGCAAGCGTCGCCACAACAGCGCGCTGCCCAACATGGCTGCCGACAGCCAGGCCATCAATGCCAATCCGGTCGATCTCGATTTCATTCCGGTGGCGTCGATCGATCACAT
>JALRLM010000604.1 GCA_023254435.1 Hydrocarboniphaga sp. | reverse complement strand
ACGCAGGGCAAGGGTCTGTTCCTCTACTACCTCTCGAAGATCATTGCGCCTGCTCGTACTGCCGGCACCATGATTCTGGTCAACGAGAGTGCGGGAACCGGAGCGACGGGCCGTGCGGCCTGGCTCTACGCGCCGGCCCTCAAGCGCATTCGTCGCGCGCCGGCGGTCTGCTGTGACAACCCGTACGAAGGCACCGACGGTCAGCAGTTCTACGACCAGGTCGACATGTTCAACGGTGTGCTCGAGCGCTATACCTGGAAGCTGGTGGGCAAGCGCGAAATGATCGTGCCGTACAACAACTACAAGGCTGCGCGCACCAAGTACGCGGAACTCGCCAAGCCGAACCACCTGAACGCCGACATCCCGCGCTACGAATACCACCGCGTGTGGGTGGTCGAAGCCACGTTGCGTCCGGGCGAGCGCCACACCTATGCCAAGCGCGTGTTCTACGTCGACGAGGATTCCTGGGGCGTGCTGATGGTCGATTGCTATGACGGCCAGGGCAAGCTGTACAACTTCCAGGAAGGCATGGCGGCTCCGCAGGAGAACGTGCTGACGCACTTCACCGTGCCGGAAGTCATCTACCACTTCGACTCCGGACGTTACTTCGTGACGGCGCTGCAGGCGGAAGGTGCGCCGAACGACTACAGCGTGCGCTACCCCGAAGGCTTCTTCACGGACAACGCTGTTCAGCAGCGCGCCTCGAAGTAAGAGCTCCCTCGAGATGGCTGCGGGCTGACCACGTCAGCCCGCAGCACCTATCTGGAAACGCCAATGCATAGTGACTCTCGCGGCTGGTTCTCGACGCTGTTCGTCAAGATCACCGAGCCTCTGATTTTCTCCAAGCGCCCGCTCACTCTCACCGTGATCGCGCTGCTGACCCTGCTTCTGGGTCATCAGGCGTCGCAGCTCAAGCTCGACTCAGGGTACGAGAAGCAGCTACCCAAGGACCACCCTTACATTCAGGTTCTGAAAGAACACCAACAGCAGTTTGGCGGCGGAAATTCGGTCCTGCTGGCCGTTTCACAGAAGGACCCAGCCAAGAATATTTACGAAGGATCGTTTCTCGATACCTTGAAGTCCGCGACAGACGCGGTCTTCTTTCTGCCGGGTGTCGATAGAACACGCGTCAGTTCGCTGTTCACTCCGAATACCCGATTCCTGGAAGTCGTCGAAGGTGGTTTCCAAGGAGGCAACGTCATTCCGTCAGGCTTCAGTCCGACGGAGGAGACGCTCGCGACCGTGCGCGGCAACGTCGCCAAGGCAAGCATCATCGGCCGCCTGGTGTCGAACGATCAGCGTTCGGCGATGGTCGTCGCCGAGCTGGTCGATATCAATCCCCGAACCCAAGAGCAGCTGGATTACATCAAGACCGCGCACCAGTTCGAAGACATTCGTTCGCGATTCATCCACGACACGCTCTACGAACTGAGCCTCAAGAAGGATCATCCGCCGCTGAAAGCGGGCACCATCATCGCCCGCACCTACGATGATCCTCGTGGACTGCTGTTCCGCTTCAAGCCCGTGGCCGGATCGGCGGTTGCGGACGACGGCGAAACCGTCGAGGGCCGATACTTCGGCGGCTCGCTCGATGTCGTGGCAAAGCCGAATCCCGACTACAACGCCAACGTCGACGTGCAGATCATTGGCTTTGCGAAGGTGATCGGTGATGTCGCCGATGCTTCGTTCGAGGTGGTTGGCTTCTTCGCGCTGACGGTCTTCCTGGTCTGGCTCGTACTGGGCTGGTACATGGGTTCCTTCGTCATCGCACTCTACCCATTGTCCTGCGGCCTTCTGGCCGTGATCTGGGAACTCGGCATCCTGCATCTGGCCGGCTATGGCCTGGATCCGTTCGCGATCCTGGTACCGTTCCTGGTGCTCGCGATCAGTGTCTCTCACGGTATTCAGATCACCAGTTTCTGGCTGCTCGAAGTCGCCGATCATGGCTTGTCTAGCTTCGATGCATCGCGTGCCACCTACCGCCGCCTCGTCATCCCTGGCATCACCGCGCTGATTACGAACATCATTGGTTTCGGAACGATCCTGCTCATCCCGATCGGGATCGTCCAGGAAATGGCGATCAATGCCATGTTCGGTCTCGTGGCTGTGGTGGTCTGCAAGAAGATCCTGCTGCCGTGTCTGTTGTCTTATGCAAAGCTCGGAAATCCGGAGCGCTTCCGCCGTTACCAGAACGATCGCGATCGCAAGCTCAAGCCGATCTGGTGGAGCATGTCCGTGCTCACGCTCAAGCCCGCTGCAATCACGGTTCTGGTGCTGTCTGCCGCGACCTGGGCCGGAGCTTGGTGGATTGCCCGTGATCTGCAGATCGGCGAACTGCACGAAGGCGTGCCGGCCCTGCGACCGGATTCCCGCTACAACACGGATTCGGCCTTCATTGCCGGCAACTACTCGATCGGCGTCGACATCCTGCAGGTCTACGGTCGCTCGAAAAAGGAAGGCTGCATCGACTACGACGTCATGAACCGTATCAATCGCTTCGGTTGGTTTTTGCAGAACACGCCGGGCGTTGTGTCGACGACTTCGATGGCGCAGCTCGATCAGACCGTCTGGGGTAAGTACAACGAGAGCAACCCTCGATGGACCCAGCTCCCAAGATCGCCTGATGGTCTCGTTCTGGCAGGGCAGCAATTCACGACTTCGACGGGCCTCCTCAACGAGGACTGCAGCGTGATGCCGACCTATGTGTTCACCAAGGATCATCGCGCCACGACGATCGACGGGGTGATGGCCGCTATCAATCGCTTCAATGCCGATTCCACGGCGGAAGATCCCGTGAAGTTCGAGCTTGCAGGCGGCAACGTTGGCGTGCTTGCAGCGACCAATGATGTCATCAAGAAGACCGAGTTCACGGTTCTGTTCTGGCTCTACGCGGCCATCATCGTCTGCGTCGCGGCGTCGTTCCGCGGCCTGGCCGGTGTGATCTGCGTCGTCGTACCGTTGGCTGCGGTCTCGGTATTCACCTATGCCATCATGGTATTTCTCGGAATCGGGCAGACCGTCGCAACGCTGCCGGTCGCCGCTTTCGCGGCGGGTATCGGCGTCGATTACGGGATCTACATCTACAGCGTGCTCGAAGAGAATGTGCAGTCGAAGGGCATGTCCATGCGCGAAGCTTATGCCGACACCTTGCATCAGACCGGCAAGGCCGTGGTCGTCACCGCACTGGCGCTGTCAGCCAGCGTCGCGACGTGGATGCTGTCAGGCCTCCAGTTCCAGATCGACATGGGTATCTTGTTGACCATCATGTTCCTGGCGAATGCGGCGGCCGCATTGCTCATGCTGCCGGCGTTCTCGACATTTCTCATCAAGCGCAAAACACCGAAAGCGACGGAGGTCTTCGCGTCATGAAACGCATTCTTCTGGCGGGATTGATTTCGTTGCCGGTGCTGTCGTCAGCGTACGCCGAGGGGGCAGGGAGTGAAGCACAACCCCCGAAGGGGCCGGATGTCGTGCCGGCGCTTCAGGTCGCCCATGCGGAGCGTGGTCTGCTGTTGGATGTTGCAACCGCTGGAGCGCAGGCCGTTGCAGTGGGTGGCTTCGGCTCGATCATGCAGTCCCAGGACGGCATGACCTGGAAGCAGGTGGCCAGTCCGGTGGACGTAGCATTGACATCGGTTCGTTTTGCCGACGACCGCAATGGATGGGCTGTGGGGCACGACGCGGTGATCCTGCATACCACCGATGGTGGCGCCAGTTGGAAGATTCAGAATCGGGAACCCGATCTGTATTCGCCGCTGTTCTCGGTCGAAGTGATCGATGCTCGTCGCGCCATTGCCGTAGGCGCCTTCGGGCTCATCAAGCAAACCCAGGACGGCGGATCAACCTGGACCGATGTAGTGGCGCCGTCGATCTCGGATGACAAGTTGCACCTCAATTCGATCGCTCAGCTGGCCGATGGAAGCTTCGCAGTTGCGGGCGAAAGGGGACTGTTGGCTTGGTCCGCCGACGGAGTGGAGTGGAAGCGTCTGGCGAGTCCGTATGAAGGGTCGTTCTTCGGCGTGGTGCCCTGGGGTGAGAAGGGTGCAATCGCCTATGGCATGCGCGGCAATGTCTATGCTTCCTCCGACATTTCAGCCGGGCAGTGGAAGAAGATCGAAACCAAGACCACCGCGAGCTTCTTTGGCAGCCACTTTGTACGCGATGGCGAGCTGATGCTCATGGGTAGCGATGGCTACGTCGCCGTTTTGTCCAAGGACCTTAAAGTATCGCGCTGGCCGGCGAAGTCTGAAAAATCGCCTGCTGGATCGGTGACCGGCGGAGCCGTAGTATCCGGCCAGCTGGTGCTTGTGGGTGATGCCGGCGCATTCAGTGCTGCTCTGCGCTGAGCTTGTAAGCAAGCGGATTGCCGGGGGCTTCAACGCTGTGAGCCCCCTGCATCCTTTCTGCGTACCTGCGTAATTGAAAGTGGAGTGATCATGGCAATTCAAGAACTCGATTCATCTGAAGTGACGGCGGTTTCCGGCGGCCTGATTCCGATCGTCGATGGCCTGCTGAATTCGCTGACGCCGCTGCTTCAGACCCCGCTGGTCAATGGGCTCCTGAACTCCGGGATCGGAGTGGCCAGTAGTATCGTGAAAACGCTGTATCAGGGCCTGATCGTCAAGCTCAAGCGAGGGTGACGCAACTTCACTATCGAAGTTTGCTGTCTCCTTTTGCCGCAATCTGCGATCTCCTCCAGGCACTGCAGATTGTGCTGATTGGCCGCCGACACAAGCGCCAGTGACGAGCTCCTCCTTGTCGTGATCGGCGGCTCTTTTTTCTTATGTAGTCGCCTTCCGCCTGTCCTGGGGAGCCGGAAAGGGGCCGTCCTATGGATCTGTATCGTAAGGCGGCGCTCGAGGCTCAGGTCGCAAAGCCGTACGGCAAAATCCTGTTGACTCACCCTGTGTCGATGTGGTGGCCGACACTGTGCTGTTGGCTGTTCGCGGCGCTCCTGATCCTGTTCATCACCTTCGGGAGCTTCACACGCCATCGCACGGTTCGGGGGCACCTGGTCCCAACGACCGGCATGGGTAAGGTCTTCGCACCACACGCCGGGCTTGTCGTTGAGCAGCGCGTTCGAGAAGGACAGTCGGTCGAAAAAGGCGATGTCCTGTTCGTCGTCTCAAGCGCAAACTCACCGGAGTCCCGCGGTGCCGAGCGGCAGGTACCGGACCCGCTACTTGGTGGGACTGCGCTGTCGAAGTCAGCTGAACTCCGCGCCCAGCTGGTGCTGCTCGATGATCAGATCGCGACTCAGAGAAAGCGTGTAACGCTGAGCCGGCAGGCTGTTCACACGTACCGTGAATTGCTACGAAAGCGCTACGTTTCCGCCGAGCTTCTGCAGGTCAAACAGGCTGACCTGCTGGATCAGCAGAGCAAGCTCACTGCCCTTGATCGAGAGCGACTGAGCCTGGCGCGCGCACTTGCGGAGCAGTTCCTGCCGGTCACGGCTACGCAGGCCGGCACGGTCACGGCCCTGTCGGTCGCCGAGGGGCAGAACGTCGATCCAGCCCGCCCGATGCTCAGCATCGTGCCCCGTGATGCGGATCTGCTCGTGAGTCTCTACGCACCGAGTCGGGCGATCGGCTTCGTCGGGGCCGGAGATCGCGTGCTGCTTCGATTCGATGCCTATCCGTATCAGAAATTCGGACAGCATGGCGGCGTCGTCTCGTGGGTTTCCAGAACGGCGCTGTCGCCTCGGGAGATTGGGGCTTTGGGCGTCAGCCAGGATAGTGTCGAACCCCTCTATGAAATCCGGGTGAAGCCGGACTCCCAGGTGATTCAACAGCAGGGTATGGTTCATGCGTTACAGCCAGGGATGGCGGTCGAAGCGGACATTCAGATCGAGCGGCGGCGTCTCTACGAATGGATCCTCGAGCCGCTCTACGACCTGAACCGAAGTGCCTAGATAATGCTCGATCAGCTGACATTCGGTTTCGGGCGCCGACTTCCGCTGATCCTGCAGACGGAAGCGGCCGAATGCGGCCTGGCGTGTCTGGGCATGGTTGCCGGCTACCACGGATCGAACCACGATCTTCGGAGCTTGAGACAGCGTCTATCGGTCTCGTTGAAGGGCACCACGCTGCATACGCTGATGCAGCTTGCCGACGGCTTGGGCTTGAGTGCTCGCCCCGTGAAGTTAGAACTGGAGGATGTGCGGCAGCTGCGCCGGCCTTGCATCCTGCATTGGAACTTCAATCACTTTGTCGTACTCAAGGCTTGCGATTCGCAAGGGGCGACGATTCACGATCCTGCCTTTGGTATCCGACGTCTGCGTTGGAGTGAGTTTTCCGACGCATTCACGGGCGTCGCGCTCGAGCTCTGGCCAGGGTCCCGTTTTGAACGCGCGAATGCGCGTAGCGCGATCAGTGTGCGCCAGCTCATCGGCCCCATCGTCGGGCTTTATCGCGCGATGGGACAGTCGTTGCTGCTGGCCGGCGCTATCGAGATCTTCGCGATCACCGCACCGTTTCTCCTTCAGTGGGTCGCCGATCTGGTACTGGTGTCTTGGGACAAGGAGTTGCTGAATCTGCTGATCGTCGGCTTCGCACTCCATCTCCTCATGCAGCAGTTCATCGTGCTGGTTCGAGGTTGGGTGCTGATGATCTTGAGCACGACGCTCAAGATGCAGTGGCACGCGAACACCTTCTCCCATTTGCTCCGTCTGCCGGTGCCGTTCTTCGAGAAGCGGCACCTGGGCGACATCGTGTCGCGATTCGGTGCAATTGAAGTCATTCAGAAGGCGCTGACAACCTCCCTGCTCGAGGCGATTCTGGACGGGATCATGTCCGTGCTGACTCTGGCCCTGATGGTGGTCTACAGCCCGCGTCTGGCGGCGATCGCGCTGGCCGCCATGGCGCTCTACGCCATCGGACGCTGGCTCTGGTTTGCGCCGCTGCGCCGGGCAACCGAAGAGCAGATCGTGCATGCCGCCAAGCAACAGAGTCACTTTCTGGAAACGATGCGCGGAATCCGCACGATCAAGCTGTTTCAGCGGCAGCAGGAACGGCAATCCACCTGGCTCGGCCTGCTGGTCGATCAGACCAACGCCGAGCTTCGCACCAACAAGATCACGATGGTTTATCAGACCTTCAACGGACTATTGTTCGGCATCGAACACCTGGCCGTCATTTGGTTGGGTGCCCATCTGGTGATGGAGCAAGCGTTCACCGTCGGCATGCTGCTCGCCTTCCTGGCGTACAAAGGACAGTTCGATCTGCGCGTCAGCGCGTTGATCGACAAGGCCGTTGACCTGCGCATGCTGAAACTTCAAGCCGAGCGCCTCGCCGACATCGTGCTGACGACTGCCGAAGACGATCGCGGAACAATGGACGTCGAAGCAGTGCTCGATCCGTCGATCGAGATCCGCGGATTGCGACTGCGCTATTCCGACTCCGAGCCTTATGTGCTCGATGGGCTGAACTTGTCGATCGCAGCGGGCGAATGTGTGGCGGTTGTCGGCCCATCCGGTTGTGGAAAAACCTCACTGCTCAACGTGCTGCGCGGATTGACGCCGGCGTCAGAGGGGCAGGTGCTGATCGGAGGGCGATCGATCGAACACCTTGGTCTTGATCGGCTCCGGCGGATGACAGCGTCGGTACTTCAGGACGACGCCCTGTTCGCGGGCTCCATCGCGGACAACATTTCATTTTTCGATCGACAACCGGACCAGGCTCGCATCGAGCAATGCGCCGGTCGCGCCGCGATCGACGACGATATCCGCTCCATGCCGATGGCCTACAACACCATGGTCGGAGACATGGGAGCGGCCCTTTCTGGAGGACAGAAGCAACGCTTGCTGCTCGCCCGGGCGCTCTACCAGCAAGCGAGCATCCTGATCCTCGACGAGGCGACGAGTCACTTGGATCTGGCCTGCGAGGATCGGGTCAACCGCGAGATTTCGCAGCTGCGGATGACACGGGTCATCGCCGCTCACCGTCCGCAGACGATCGCTTCCGCCGATCGCGTCATTCGCATCGTTGACGGCAAGGCCGTCGAGGTGCCACCGAGCGAGGTGGCTGCGGCGGACTTCGGTGCAGAGTCGGCCGCAGGCCACTCGGTTGCATGAACCGAACTCGAGCGCTCTGTGTCTTTCTCGCGACGGCGCTCTGCGTCGTCGATGCCCAGGCTGGCACGTCGCTCGGCACGGGCACGGGCACGGGCACGGGCGCGGCGCCGGCCAGCGACGCAGCGGGGGGCGACGTCACGGCGCCGCCTCCCCTGGATCTCGAGTTGGCGACAGCCCGTTGCGGGAACCTGCGGTCGGAATCGGCGCTTACCCTGCTGGACGCCGCCCGTCGGGCCCTGTGCGCGAATCCACGAACCCGGCAGGCCTGGGCAGCGGTCGAGGCACAAAAGGCGGTTGTGGGCGCTCGCAAGGCCGATTACTGGCCCAAGCTGAGCGCCAGCGCGGCGATCGGCCGGGTCACCGCCGATGCGCAGGTCCCAGGCCATTCCGAGCTGAACTCGTCTTTCAGCGGAACGAGTAACGAGCTGCGCCTGGATCTGAACTGGCTGCTTTTCGATTTCGGAATGCGCGACGCCAGCCAGGGCTATGAGACGGGCCTGCTGACCGTGGCACTGACGACGCTGGACGGCGCCGTGCAGTCGGTCTTCCTGGAAACGGCAGAGACCTATTTCAAGGCCCAGTCCAGCTTCGCAGCACTCGAGGCGGCGACGCAGGCGGAACATCTTGCCCGGCAGATTCTGGAGGTGGTCACGGCCAAGGTCGACGCCGGGGCGGGACTCGAATCGGACCGCCTGCAAGCTCGAGCCACCGTGGCCCAGGCTTCGCTCGACCGGGTGCGGACACAGAGCGCCTACCGTGGCGCCATCGGAACGCTCGCTGTCGCCTTGCACTTGCGGCCAAACGTCGAGATCACGCTGGCACCGATGCCGGCGAGTTCAGAGCTCACACGACAGACACTTCCCGCGATCGAAGCCTTGGTGGGACGGGCGCTGAATACCAATCCCGCAGTGCTCGCCGCTCGTGCTCGGCTCGATGCAGCGCGACGCGCCGAACAGGTCGCACGGACCGCAGGGCGGCCACAACTCGCTCTGATCGCAGCCGGAGTGCGCAGCGACACCCCGGTAGATCGAGTTGCGACACGCCAGACGATCGACACGACTAGCGTTGGCGTTCAGCTCACAGTCCCGCTTTTCGATGGGCAGAGCCGGCGCTCACGCATCCGCCAGTCGGAAGCCGATGCACTGGACCGGGATGCGCAGCTGTTCTCGGCGAGTCGTGAAGTCGAGAACCAGGTCTGGACCAGCTACGTCGGCGTTGTAAGTTCCACGGATGAGCTTGAGGTCTGTCGCGAGCTTTTGGCAGCGGCGGAGGCATCGTACGAACTCGCGCTAGGACGATATCGAAGTGGCATAGGGGGGATGCTGGAGCTGCTCAGTGCGCAGTCCACCGTCGCCTCGGCTCGCATGCAAGCCGCCTCGGTGACGACACAGGAGCGTCTCCGGCGTATCCGCCTCTCGGCATCGCTGGGCACCATCGATTTCGATGCACTGCAGTAGCCGGCATTCCAATCACGAACTGGAGCGTCCGGGTTCCAGTCGAGGAAACCGAGCGTATCCGTTTGGCTTCCTCGTTCAGCATTCTTACAAGAAAAAACCGATCGAACGGTAGGTGAGAAGCAACCTGGCCTTCTCTACATTCGACGCTCAAGACAAATCTGACGGGCCGCTCCGCACGCTCGTTCCGATGCCTGGATCCGACCCAGCCGCCGACACCATCGTTCGCGATTCGCCGATCGATGTGGCGCGCCAGCCGAGGTCGTCCCCAGGCATCGCCCCCGCCTCTCTCAGAGAACAGGCTGTCAAGAATGGCTAGCTACAGCGCACCCGTCACCGAAATTCGCTTCGTTCTCGACGAAGTTCTCAACATCGGCCGCCTCACCGAACTGCCGGCGTTCTCCGATGTGAGCCTCGATACGATTCATGGCGCGATCGAGGAGGCCGCGAAATTGCTGGAAGAGCAGCTCGCGCCCTTGCACCGGACGAGTGACCAGGGCTGCACGTGGTCGTATGGGGAAGTGCGGACGCCGGCAGGCTATCGCGAATTCTACGAACGCTTTCAGCAAGGCGGCTGGATCGGTATTTCGCAAAGTCCGAAGCACGGAGGCTCCGGGTTCCCGTACGTTGTTGGCAAGGTCATCGAAGAAATGACCTGCTCCGCCAATGTCGCGTTCGCACTCTATCCGACGCTGACCACGGGCTGCTACGAGGCCATCGAATCCTGCGGCAATGAAGAGCAGCACCAGCTCTACTGCTCAAAGCTTGCGACCGGGGAGTGGGGCGGCACGATGTGCCTGACCGAACCCCAAGCGGGCTCGGACGTCGGCGCCATCAAAACGAAGGCAGTGCCGGAAGCGGATGGCTCCTACCGTATCGACGGCAGCAAGATCTTCATCAGCTCCGGCGAACACGATTTGACGGAGAACATCATCCATCTGGTGTTGGCGCGGCTGCCGGATTCACCGCCCGGTGTGCGGGGGCTGTCCACCTTCGTGGTGCCCAAGTATCTCGTCAACGCTGATGGAACGCCGGGTGAACGCAATTCCGTCCGTTGCGTTTCCATCGAGCACAAGATGGGCCTGCACGGATCGGCGACTTGCTCATTGGCGTTCGACGGTGCGAAGGGCTGGTTGGTCGGAGAGCCCAATCAGGGCATCCAGAACATGTTCGTGATGATGAACTTCGCTCGAATCGGAGTCGGCATCCAAGGCCTGGGCCAGTGCGAACTGGCGACCCAGAACGCGATTCGGTACGCACGGGATCGAAAGCAGGGCAAGTCGGAGTCTGGAAGCGAGCTCATCGTGGATCACCCGGATGTTCGCCGAATGCTCCTGCACATGAAGGCGATCACCGAAGGTGCGCGCGTGCTCGCATATGAGACGGCGACATACGTGGACATTGCTCGCAATCATCCAGATCCTGCGGTCCGGGAGGAAGCGCAGGATTGGGTGGAACTGGGCACCCCGCTGACCAAGTCGTTCTGCACCGACAGCGGATTCGATCTGGCTTCGATCGCGCTTCAAGTGTTCGGTGGACATGGATACGTGCAGGAACACGGCATCGAGCAGATCGTCCGCGACGCCAAGATATTCTGCATCTACGAAGGCACCAACGGCATTCAAGCGCTCGATCTCGTCCGTCGCAAACTGACCCTGCGCAAAGGTCGCATTCCGTCGCGTTTCTTCGCCGCGGTGCGTAAGGAGCTCGAGACGAGTGACGACTTCGGTTTCATTGGTGCCCCGTTGAAAACGGCCCTGGAAGCGCTCGAACGAACGACGCTCGACATCCAGGGTCTGGGCCCGGAAGCGGCCGCCGACACGGCGTTTGGCAGCGTCGACTACCTGCGAGCGTTCTCGCTGACGTGGCTCGGATACAATTGGCTGAGAATGGCCAAGGCGGCGGCCAAACAGCCAGAACAGCTTACGGCCCAGGCCAAGCTGGCCACTGCGAAGTACTTCGCGAGTCGATTGCTGCCCGCCGTCCCTACGCTTTGCGCAAACGCAACGATACCGGCCACTGCGTTGATGGCCCTTCCTGCCGAGGCGCTCTGAGTTGAAAAGCTCCATCGTGCGTTTGGCAATGCAACACCGCTGACGAGGGAACCCATAACGAAATCGCAGCTGCGCTTGGGAACTACGCAAGCTGCCGTGCCTGAGGAACGCCACTATGAGCACCGGTGGAGCGGGTCTTAACGGACGTAGCAGATCGGGACAGCCTGAAAAAAAAGAGGTTCGCGATCGACTTCGCGAGCGAGCGCAGGCTGACTGGACGGTACAAGGTGCCGATCCGGAGTTCATGCAGCAGATCAAGCCCTTCATCGATTTTGCCTTGAATCGCTACTTTCGCGTCGAGACGACGGGCTGGGAGCGCTTACCGAAGGGGCCATGCCTGCTGGCGGGCATTCACTCGGGCACCTGGCTGACAATGGATGCGTGGTCTTTCGTGTTTTCGTGGTGGCGCCACTTTGGAACGAGCCGCTTGCTTCACGGCACCGCCCATGATGCTTTGATGGCGTTCCCCGGAGTGGGATCTTTCTTCCGCAACGTGGGCGTGCTTCCGGCCTCGCGCGAGCCCGTGAGTGCCGCGTTGGCCGCGGGTAACAGCGTCATCGTCTGGCCGGGAGGGGAAGTCGATGCGATGCGTAGCTGGCGGCGACGCAACACGGTGGTCCTAGGGGGGCGCAGGGGTTTCGTCAAACAGGCCATCGCCAGCGGCGTTCCGATCGTCCCCGTCGCCACCGTCGGGGGTGCCAATACGGTGTTCGTGCTGTCGGAAGGACGTTGGCTCGCGAAACTATTACAGCTCAAGAAGCGCTTCCGCTCGGAGAGCGTTCCGATTGTTGCCGGGTTGCCGTTCGGGGTCTGGCTCGAACTGCTGCCGTCCCACATCCCGCTGCCGGCCAAGATCCTCAACGAGGTGCTCGACCCGATCGCGGTCGGCAACGATCCCAAGGCGGTCGAGGACGCGGCGTACGTCGATGATCTCTACGCCAAAGTGGAACGCGCGATTCAGGCCGGCGTTGATCGCCTGGCGTCTCGTTACGATCGGTGAGCGCGCGTCTCATGAGCGACTCGAACGGCGACGAAAGGCGAGGCTATCGGCGACTATCCGTCGTGGACGCCGCCTTTCTGCTGCTCGAACGTCGCGAAACGCCGATGCACGTCGCGGGGCTGATGATCTACCAGCTTCCTCCGGAGGCCGGGCCCGATTTCATCAAAAGTCTGGTTAGGCGCTTCCGGTCGCCCAAGCAACTCGGAGCCCCGTGGAACTTGGTGCTCGCCAAGGCGCCGCTGTCGCGACTCGCACCCGCCGTACACGAGATATCGAAGCTCGATTTCGATTACCACGTCCGCCATTCTGCATTGCCGTCGCCGGGTGGCGAGCGTGAACTCGGTGAGCTGATTTCCAATCTACACGGCGTCTGGCTCGACCGATCCCGCCCGTTGTGGACCTGCCATATCGTCGAAGGCTTGGAGAACGGCCGATTCGCGATTTATCTGAAGATCCATCACGCGCTTGCTGATGGTGTGCGTTGCATCCGCTTCCTGGAGAGCACGCATTCGATCCGGCCGGGCGACGCCATTCAAGCACCCTGGGACCGCGCGGTGGTCGAACGCCGAGCGGCAAGTGGCGCCCGTCTTCGACTTGCCCCCCCGGTGATCGGTCCTGCAACACTCGTTATGGCGGCCAAGCATGCGCTGTCGCTGAATCGGCCCACGGGCCATGTCGAGGCACGCGTCAAGCCGTTTTCGGCGCCACGTTCCAGGCTCAATGGTTACGTGACCAATGCGCGGCGAGTCGCGACCCAACAACTCGACATCGAGAGATTGAAGCGCATCGCCAAGCGAGCGGGCGTCTCTTCGAATGACGTGTATCTGGCGGTAATCGGAGCCGCATTGAGGTCGCTGCTCGTTGCTCAGGATGGTCTGCCCGAGCGCAGTCTGATCGCTGCGGTCCCATTCAGCCTTCGTCAACGCGGAGACGAGGGCAACGGCAACCGTGTTGCTTTCAGCTGGGCCACGCTGGCCACCGATGTTGCCGATCCGAAAGCACGTGTAAGCCGGATCAAGGCATCCACAGCGGCGGCCAAGGCCCACGTTCAGTCGATGCCGGCTGCGGCACGCCCATTGATCACAGCGACCCTGGCGGCGCCCGCCACGTTCGCCGGTGCGCTCGGCCTGTCGAGATGGCTGCCGCCACCGATGAATCTGGTGGTGTCCAACGTGCCGGGTCCGGCCGCCACGCTGTATCTCGGGTGCGCGAGACTGGAAGCCTTGTATCCGCTCTCGATCCCCATGCAAGGGCAGGTCCTGAATATCACCTGTGTGAGCTATGGATCACATTTGAATGTGGGCTTCACCGGCAGTCGCGATGCGCTGCCCCATCTCCAGCGGCTGG
>JALRLM010000577.1 GCA_023254435.1 Hydrocarboniphaga sp. | reverse complement strand
CGCTTCCACCTTCAGCTTCTCGAACAGCGCGTTGGTGTCTGGCAGTCGCTGCATGCCCCAGTACATCTGGCCTTCCTTGTCGATGGCGATGACGATGTTCTCGGGCTTGGTCTGCAGCGCCTGATTGCGCTCGTTCGGCAGCTTCACTTCGACCGTCTGCGTAACCACCGGAATGGTGATCAGGAAGATGATCAGCAACACCAGCATCACGTCGACCAGCGGCGTGGTGTTGATGGCGGAGACGACTTCGTCTTCGTCTCCACCATCGTTTCCAACTTGCATACCCATACAGCGTTCTCCGAGCGTTCGGAAATGGAGAATCGGGAATCGGCTATCGCGGGCGTTCGGGAAGCGGTGCAGCGTAGCGGGTGAAACTCAAACCCATCACGATGACCGCCAGCTAACGACTCCCGATGCTCGATGCCTCAATAAAAAGTGAGAAGCAAGCCGTTTGGGCCCAAGGGAGAGTGTGGACTTGGCCCGCGTATCTCGCTTCCCACAAAAACCTGAGCCCTTGTTTAGGCCTTGCCGACACGCGAACCCGACAGCAGCACGGAGTGCAGGTCAGCCGAGAAGCTGCGCACCGCTTCCATGCCGGCCTTGTTGCGGCGCACGAGCCAGTTGTAGCCCATGACGGCCGGCACGGCGACGGCCAGACCGATGGCGGTCATGATCAGCGCTTCACCGACCGGACCGGCGACCTTGTCGATCGAAGCCTGGCCGCTGATGCCGATGGCGGTCAGCGCGTGATAGATGCCCCAGACCGTACCGAACAGACCGACGAAGGGAGCGGTCGAACCCACGGTGGCAAGCACCGCCAGACCACCCTGCAGTTTGCTCTGGATCTCGTCGACGGCGCGGTTCACCGACATCGTCACCCAGGTCGACAGGTCGATCTGCTCGACCAGCGTACCTTCGTGATGAGCATTGGCGGCCAGTCCGCGATCGGCGATGTACCAGAACGGCGTGCCGCTCTTGAGCTTGCTGAGGCCATCGGCCACCGACTTGCTCGACCAGAACGAAGCGTTGGCTTCCTTGGCCTGCTTCATGAGCTTGGACTGGTCGATGATCTTCACGATCATGATGTACCAGGTGGCACCCGACATGATCAGCATCATCACCAGCACGCCCTTGGCGACGAAGTCACCCTGGGCCCACAGGGCACCGATGCCGTAGGGGTTTTCGACGGCGACGGTTTCCTTGTCGCCTGCAGGCGCTTCGGCCGGAGCGGCCGCTTCAGGAGCAGGCGCAGCCGTTTCGGCGGCGACCGGCGTGGCTTCGGCGGGAGCGTCCTGCGCCAGCAGCGCGGTCGGCATCATGAGAGCGGCACCGAGCACCAGCGCCTTAAAAGAATCGTTGAACAACATTAGCAATGATCTCCAAATTCCAAATGACGACGGTCAGGTCAGTCTTGCGGTTTCTTGAACGTGTACTTCATCTGATGCCACGAAGCTTCAGGCGCGCCATCGACGGTTCCCGGCGTAAAGCGGCAGCGTGACAACCCGGCGATGGCGGCCTTGTCGAGTCGCTCGAAGCCGCTGCTGGTTTCCACGCGGCTGTCGGTGACCTTGCCGTCGACACCGACCAGCAGCTGCACCACCACCGAACCGACCTCACCCAAACGCTCGGAGATCGACGGATATTCCGGCGGACGGCAGGCCGAGGCTTTCACCACCGGCTTGACGCGAACCACTTGCTTGACCGGTGCCGGAGCGGGCGGCGGGCCCGGCGGCGGCGGCGTGGTGCTCACCTGCGCAATGGTGTTCTGCGAAGGCGGCGGCGGCGTCGCGATGTTGATTTCCGGCGGCGGAATGAACGGCGGCGGCGGCACGTCCAGCTCCGGCGGCGGAGGTGGCGGCGGCGGCTCTTCCTGCACCACATCTTCCTCGATGATCTTCGTCTCGATCGGCATCGGCAGCACTTCGATCGCCTTGCGTGCCAGGCCCGATACCAGCGCCCAAACCACCAGAACGTGAAACGCAATCACGCCCACGATGCCGTAGATCCGCTTCTTCGAGTCTTGGCGTTGGCCAAACTCCATTACAACCTCCGTACCTTGAAAGCGACCCAAGCGCTTTCGCTAATGGTTTCTGGACTTGCCTTTTTCGCTCCTCGACGGCAAGGCACTGCTGATAGCCTTATTCGTTATGTATGACTGACGTTCCCGTAGGGATAGGACTCCTTGGACTCCGAATACCGATGTGAATAGCGAAACTGGAGCGCCTGCGAACGAGTCGCGCCCGGCAGGGCCTCGCCAGCGTCGACAGACGAAAACAACCGGGCACGACCGATGCCTACGGACGCCGGGCTCGATGCGACGCGGCACGCATCGACATCGACGGATCCGGTCATCGCCTGCTCACGGATCATCCGCACGACACCACACTTGCCGGCTGCCACGCACAGAATGGCACCGCCACGAGCAGACGCGCCTCGTCCATCGAAACCTGCGGAGCGCACACCATAAGGCAGAATTGTGACAGTCTCGTTAGCGACGCCGGCAGTTGCGAATCGCAGCGACGCCTGATCCGAGGCCTGAGCGCCAAAGCTAGCCACGAGCGTCGACAGGCTCATGACAACGATAGCGATCAATGGATCAAAAAGGCTCACAGAAAAACCGTTGGCGTCGATAAGAAAAGCGGATTGGAAAGCTTCGGAGAATCGTAACATCGGCGATGAACATCGAGCTGCGCCACAAAATCCGCGGTCATGAATCATTCATCGATGGATCGAAGATAGGACCCGCCCTAAAAGCGATCCAATGAATAGATGGCCTGACTGCATAACTTTGGGTTATTCGCTGTTTTTGTTGATAAAACAGGCACCAAAAAGATGAAGGGCGGCACCTATTTGGTGCCGCCCTTCATCTTTTTGTGGCATCGCGCCGACCGATCGAATCGGACGGCGACGATTTTCAAGGCTGCTCGGCGACACCCTGCCGCAGGCGTATGGAGTCCTTAATCACTTGGTATTAGCGAAACCCCTGCCCCAGCGGTTGCTGCGACAGCCATACGCGCTACGGATAGCTCACGTTACCGTAGGGGTACAGGCCCTTGAGATTCAAATGCTCATACTTGAGTCCTTCGAGGCGCACGGTGCCCAGGAAGGGCTGGTCGGGCTCCACCAGCAGGATGGTCTTGGCGTAGCCGCTGTCGTAGTAACCACGACGGAAGTGCACGCGCGACTTGATCGCAAAGCCCTTGAAGTCGGCCGGGTTGATGCCGATGTCGAGGAAGGCCTCCGGCTCGGTGTTCTGGTGCAGGTAGGGGCTGATGATCAGTACATTGCCGTCGCCGAACTTGACGCTGACCCAGAGCTGGGCCGCCGCCGCGTTGCCGTTGCCACCACGGCTCATGCCGCCACTGACGGTGTTCACAGTGCCGACCACGCGCACGGGATCGCCGGCCGACACGTCGAGCTTGCCGCCTACCATCATGTCGAACTTGTCGCCGACCTTCACACCCTTCTTGCGCAGGGTCTCGATCACGTCGGCGTCGGCCACGGTGCCGATCAGCGTGTTGGACAGCTTCTGATCGATGATCTGCTTGAGCAGCCAGGTCGCCGCGCCCGAGCGATCGCTGTGATCGGCCAGCACGAACGGCGTCTTGCCCTTGGCGATGGCTTCCTTGGCCAGCTTCACGCCTTCGGTGTGCGAATACACCTTGGTGCCCGAAACCAGTTCCTTGCGCAGGCGAAACGCGGTCTGCGCCATGTCGTCGGCGATCTTGTTGGCGAGTTCGGGATCGCCGTTGGTCATGACCTGGAAAGTCATGCC
>JALRLM010000576.1 GCA_023254435.1 Hydrocarboniphaga sp. | reverse complement strand
AGCGGTTGAGCAGATTGCCGCCCATGCCCGTGTCCATGGACCAGTTCACCCAGGTGCTGCGATCGCCTTCGGCCACCAGCGTATAGGTCAGCACATTCACGGTGTCCATGCCGTCGAAGGCCAGGCGCACACGGACGCTGGAATAGGCCACCGACTCGATCACCTCCTGGCTGCCGCCACCGACGTTGGGGTCTTCGCTATGCCACTTCTGCCGCGCGCCGGGGCCGTAGGGCGCACCGGAGTAGACGTATTCGGTCTTGGGATCGAGGTCGGCCCAGGGCGACCACTGGTTGAACTGCTTGAAGCCGTTGAGCACGGCGTAGACCGTGGCCGGCCTGGCGTCGACGACGATGCTGCGCTCCACATGCACCTGGTCGGGCAAGGCGAAGCCCACGCCCACCGCCACGAAGATGATCACCACGAGGCCGATGAACAGCCTTCTGAGCCAACGCATGTCGTACTCCCCGATCCCGTATGCGGCGCCCGCCGAATCTGGCGGATTCGCTTTCCCCAATCCTCAAAAACCTTAAATGAGGCCATCGGGCGCGGCAAGCCACAGGCGGTACGAGGATGCCGTCGCTGTGCCGGGCACAAACAAGAAAGCCCGGACTCGCGTCCGGGCTTTCCAGTACCGCATGGATCACGATCGTCGAAACGACGATCGCGTCAGGCTCGTCGGGTAGGCGGAGACCATTGCTGGCCCCCGCCCCCCTCAGAACCGGACGTGCGGGTTCCCCCGCATCCGGCTCAAGCCTCTGCGAAAGAATCCTACGACCGGATTCCGGCAACCGTCAGACTCTTCAACCGCGCGATGACCTGCGGATTGTGAACCTGCCGATGGCAGTTCGGATGCAACATCACGAGATTCTGCACGGTGTCGGTTCCGCCTTCGGAGCGAAGGTGCTGATGGTGGACATGCCACCCTCCTTCGCCGTCGAAAACATCCCCGCATACCGGACAGCGCCCGCTCTGTTGCACCCATACCCGCTTCAAGTGCGCCCGATCCTCCAGCCTCCGCAGCATCCGCGCTCGCTTGCGCTGCACGAAATACTCATCGTCCTTCGGATCGAACGGATTCACATCGAAACGGATCTTGACGTGACGAACGATCCGCACCAGCCCCGCTTTGAATAGCCGAAGCCGGCGCTTCTCGCCGTCCTTCTGGATCACGTCCGCGCAGAACACCCACTTCTGGTCGCCGATGGCACGCCAATACCGCTTGGCAATCCACTTGCGACCTTTCCGCGTGTGCCTACGTCTGGCCCAGCGCCACAGCGCGAACCAGATGTCGGAGTCCACCTTTCGGAACACCTCCTTGGCGACGATACCCCGGTGGTAGTTCGCCCAACCCCGGATGACGGGGTTGAGCAAGCCGATCAGGTTCTCTTGTGTCGCGGTCGGATGCGTCCGTATGACCTCCCGGACCTTGCGCATGAACGTTTTCACGTTCTTCGCCGACGGTCGTATCAGCAGTTTCCCGCCGTACTTCCGCACGTTGGTGCCAAGGAAATCGAAGCCGCTGTCGATATGCGTGACCCGCGTTTTCTCTTTCGATAGACGCAGGCCCCGTTCGCCGAGAAACCCTTCGACGAACGGCCTGACCTCGCTTTCCAGTAACTCTTTCGAGCTTCCCGTAATCACGAAATCATCCGCATACCGCACCAGTGTCACGCGGGTGCGCCTTCGGGCGTAGTCGGATGGCGCAAAGCGCTTCTCCAATGCAGCCTCCAGACCGTCCAGCGCGATGTTGGCCAACGTCGGCGAGATGATGCCTCCTTGCGGAGTTCCCGCCTCTGTCGCAAACAGCTTGTTGGATTCGACATATCCAGCCTTCAGCCACTTGTGCAGGACCGCTTTGTCCATCGGGACATGCGCTTCCAGCCATGCATGGCTGATGTGATCGAAACAGCCGTCAATGTCCGCTTCGAGTATCCACGAGGCCGCACCCTTGCGCGCCAGCAGCTTGAACAACTGATCGATGGCGTCGGCAGTCGAGCGTTCGCGACGGAACCCATAGGAGTTCTTGTCGCCGAGCGTTTCGGCCACCGGCTCCAGAGCGAGCAGATGCAATGCTTGCTGGGCGCGGTCGAGCATGGTCGGAATTCCGAGCGGACGAAGTTTCCCGTTGCTCTTCGGAATGTAGACCCGACGCAACGGTTGCGGTCTGTAGCCGCGCTGCTTCAATCGCTGGATGGCGTGCCATTTGGCCGACGGTGTGGACCAGGTTTCCCGATCCACGCCCGCCGTCCGTCTGCCACGGTTTTCCGTCACTCTCCGAACCGCAACCGCCTTGCCGGAGAATGATTGGATGAGGAACCGTTGCAGGGCTTTCACCCTGCGCCAGTCCCCCGTTTCGGTTGCCTTCGCGATACGGACCTGCAGCCCCCTCACCGTCTGGTTCACCAAGCACCAATCAATCTGGTGCCAGTGTTCCGGAACGGCAGAGGCCGCAGACCCGGACGACAACGACTCGTCGAGTTTCATCTTGCTTACCTCCTGTGCTGAGACATGGGATGTCCCGGAGCAGCAGGAGGCGCAAGATCCCCGAAGGGGTTTGCACCCCCTTCCGGGACGGTTGGTTCTACAGGCGATCTCGCGATCAGAGACCACGCGGCAGTCAGCACGCTTTCGCGTCAGGGCACGTTGTCCCCTGTCCGCCCCGTTACAGGACGGCGTTCGCTTTTGCCACATTCCTCTACCCGCTGTTCAGTCACGCTCCTCACGGAGCGCCTACCGACATTACGGCCGCGAGCATCCCTGCCGACCCTGTGATGGGCCAACGGTTGGAATGGGTAGCGGTGCAATGCCGGAGAACGTCGGGCTTACCGAGTTCCACGCGCATGACATGACTGGAGATGGCTACGCCTATTCGCCGGGGATGTTGGGTGTCAGCGTGCTCCGATCCACTAACGGAGCAACCCATCCCACGAGACCTAACAGCTACTTTGGTCCCTCGAACATAACGACGTTTATCAGCGTTTCACTTCTGTTAGCCAATCCAATCGAGCCTAGCCCCTCAACCGCCCTGTAGCTGGCAGTATCCGCAATGCTCCCTCGCGGGCGCATAACGCCCTTTCGGGGGGAACATTGTCAGGGAGCTTCGCACCCGACCGTTACCAGTCGCGCACTACCCATAGGCTACAGGCCGCTGAAGGCCTGGTCTGATCGGCAGCAACCGTCAGACGATCACGCATGTGGCTTTGCACCACTGCGGTTTGACGAGTGGAAGGGGACGGCCCGAAAGCCGCCCCCTTCGTTCGTCGATTCCGGCACCTTCCTTGCGGTCGGGCCGTGTGAGCTTACTGTGAGAAATAAGCTCGGGTGCTACTGTCCATCTTCTCTAGATCGCTGCCTAGATCGGACTGATTATTTCTTTCAAAATCAATCAGTTGGACAAGCCGCAGCGACTCTCGTCGCTCAGTGGAACTGCTCTTCTTCGGTCGAGCCCGTGAGCGCCTTGACCGAGGAGCTGCCGCCCTGGATCACGGTGGTCACGTCGT
>JALRLM010000560.1 GCA_023254435.1 Hydrocarboniphaga sp. | reverse complement strand
CGCGGTTGAGGTCCTGGTTGGTGAGCTGCACCTCGGGGATGCGGTTCTCGTAGTACAGCGGCACCGTGGCGCCGTCCTCGATGGACCGGGCGAAGTCGTACACGCTCACGTACTCGCCGAACACCTCGCGCGTGCGCTCGTCGTCGCCCTTGATCAGCGGCGTCCCGGTGAAGCCCAGGAAGCCGGCGTTGGGCAGCGCGTTGCGCATGTTCAGCGCGAATATGTCGTACTGACTGCGGTGCGCCTCGTCGGTGATGACAATCACGTCCGAGCGGTCGGAGAGCTGCGGGTATGCCTTGCCCGGCTCATTCCGGAACTTCTGGATCAGCGTAAAGACATATCGCTCGTTGCCGCGCAGCAGCACCGATAGGTGCTCACCGCTGGTCGCCCGCACATCCTCGCGGGACGTGGCGCCGGTCGCCTTGAAGGTCTTGCTGATCTGGTCGTCCAGCTCCTCGCGGTCGGTGACGATCACGAAGCTCCAGTTGCCCTTCAGCTTGCGCAACACCTTCTGCGTGAAGAACACCATCGACAAGCTCTTGCCCGAGCCCTGCGTATGCCAGAACACGCCCAGCCGCTTGCGCTCTTTCTCCTTCGAATCGTGCAGCTCCGCCAGCCGCGCGATGGCGCGATTCACGCCGAGAAACTGGTGGTTCTTGGCGGTCTTCTTGATCAGCCCACCGCGGCCGGCCTCGAAGACGGTGAAGTTCTCGACGTAGTCCAGCAGCTTCTCCGGCTCCAGCAGGCCGCGCAGCGCACGCTCCAGCGACACCTTGCCGGCCTCGGCCTCGTCGTCCACCCGCTTCCAGTCGAAGAAGTGCTCCCAGGCGCTGGTCAGCGTGCCCACCTTAGTGTCGGAGCCGTTAGACAGCAGGATAAAGGCGTTGGGATGGAAGAGCTGCGGGATGGACTGCCCGCGGTAGTCCTTCAGGTTGCCGTCGAAGGCGCCCTTGAGCGGCACGCTCGGCTTCTTCAGCTCGATGAACACCAGCGGCAGGCCGTTGACGAAGGCCAGCAGGTCACAGCGACGCCGATACATATCGCCCGCCACCCACATCTGCGAGGCGAGGAAGTAGTCGTTGTTGCCCGGCGTGGTCCAGTCGATCACGCGCAGTGTCTCGGTGGTCTGCCCGCCGTGCTCATCCGGCACCGTCACCTTCACGCCGTCCTTGATCAGGTCGTAGACCTCGTGGTTGGCGTTGACGGCGAGCTGCTTGGAACGGTCCCGCGCGAGCTGCTCGATGGCCTGCGCGTAGGCATCGGCGGGCAGGCCGGGGTTGAGCTTCTCCAGCGCGGCACGAAGCCGGCGAGTGAGGATGACTTGGTGTTCGCTCTCGCGGCCCTCGGTGCCGTGGTCGCCGAAGGTCTCGGTGTAGAGGTTCGCGTGCGTCCAGCCCAGCGTCTCAAGGAGTTTAATCGCCGGCTGCTCGACGAGCATCAGCTCGCCATAGCTGGCGGACATCTCCTTGATGCCGAGCGTGGGGCTCATGCGGCGGCGGCCTCCGGCTCGGGCATCGCGGACACGTCCAGCTCGCCGGAGATGAGCTTGGGGAGGAGGAGGTCGCGGGTGGTGCGAAGGTTGCCATTCTTGGCTTGAAGCCTGACAGCAAGTTGTCGCATCGGCTTCACCAACTTGCCGAACCGGTCCTGCAAAGGGTTCGGTGGCAACAGGATCGCTGTGTCCGAGATGCGGGCACGGCTAAGTTCCGTCTGCCCTGTCGATCCCACGCCCTGCGCCTCGAAGTGAGGTTGCTTCGAGAGCATCGCCAAGCCGAAGAAATCGCAATCAATGTTGCTTGAAGGCCGGACTATCGACACATGCGTGTCTACCGTGCATGACTCCAGCGACTCCATGACCTGCGCGACCCTTCCGAGGGTGCCGACGCCCGTGGAGTTGATCAGCACATCCCCGACCATGACCAGCTTTTCCTTCGGCACGGGCTTGCTCTGTCGGCGGGCCTCTGAGAGGCTCAGCCGCTGGTCCCGGATGCACTTCTGATTGATGACGATTCCGGACGCGCTGTCGTCGTACTTCGGAGCGAGCCCACGGTTGATGTACGCGCACGCCGCTCCCAGCGTCGTGAGGTCCCACCCCTCCGGCACCAGCCCCAGCTCGGAGTCGACCATCCGCACGTTATCGTGGCCGGGTAAGCGGAAGCGGACGAACCACTCCTCGTAGATACGCCGCGCCATCTCCTCCAGGATCGCGATGCGCCGCGTGTTGTTCTCGATCAGGTCGTCGTAAGTGGAGAGGATGGAGGCGATCCGGCGTTGAACAGGAAGCGAAGGAAGTTGGAGTGTCAGCTTCTCGCAATCCGGAACCCGCATGTGCTCGACCGTCGCGCCAGACCCCATTGATCGGATTTGGCCCTGCATATCGTCAGACAGCATCGAGTACAGAAGAAAGCCCCCGTCCAACTTCGTAGGGTCTGCCCGGTAGGCGACGAGCCTCTGGCCGAGGAACACTGCATCGTCGGACCGAAGAAGCCCCACCTCGCCGAGCGGAGCTTCGCGGGTGAGGATTACGTCTCCACGCTTCGGCTGCTGACGGCGTGTCCATTTGGCGTACGTTGGTTCATCGACGTACCGCACCTCCTCAAGATTGACCCATCCGTCGCGGACGTTCGTTGTGCGGATCATCTTGTACGGCGTAGGCCCATCGACTACCGGCGCAGTCTTGTTCACGCAGTCAACGATTGAGCTGCACACATCGGCAACCGAGACACGCGGCCACGCTTCCGAGCGAGACATCACCGCATAGCCTCCAGCAGGTGCTCAACGTTTTCACCGATGAGCTCCTCAAGAGAGGTCGCTTCAACGTTGAGCTTTTCGAGTTCCTCGTTTAGCTCTTCAAGACGTTCGGCGAAGTTGAACTCTTCCGGATCGCGAGCACCGACGCCAACGTAGCGCCCCGGATTGAGGCTCCAACCCTGCGCCTCGATCTCGGCCAGCGTCGCGGCCTTGCACAGACCAGCCACATCGGCATATGCCAACTTCGGAAACTTCTCCTTGAGCATCGCCTCGCAGTCGCTCTCGAACTCCGGCTTCTCTCCGCGATACAGCCGCACAACGTTGGCGAGGAACTCCAGTTGCTCCGGCGTGAACTCGCGGATGGCGCGCGTCACCTGCTTGAAGTACGGCCGCGCGTCCAGGAACAGCACCTTGTCGCGGCGTTCGCAGTGGCGCTTGCCCTTGTTGAAGAACCACAGCGTGCAGGGCAGCGTAACGGTGTAGAAGAAGTTGGAGCCGATGCTGACGATCACGTCCACAGCGCCGGACTGGATCAGCTTCTTGCGGACTTCCAGCTCGCTGCCGCGCGCATCGCCGGCCGAGTTGGCCATGACGAAGCCGGCGCGGCCGGTGTCGCTGAGCGCGGTGTGGAAAAGCTGTATCCAGAGGTAGTTCGCGTTGTCCGTGTTCGGCAAGCCCAGCGGGAAGCGCCGGTCCTCCTTGAGGCGGTCCTTGTCCACACCGGAGACGTTGAACGGCGGATTGGCCATCACGAAGTCGAAGCGGCCGGCGGCCTTGTGCGGGTCTTCGTAGTAGGTGTTGGATTCGCGGATGTCGCCGGACAGGCCATGCACGGCAAGGTTCATCTTCGCCAGCTTCACCGTCTTGGCGTCCTTCTCGGTGCCGAAGACGGTCAGCTCGTTGGTGGCGCTCTTGTGGTGGCGCTGCACGAAGTCCGCGCACTGCACGAACATGCCGCCGGAGCCGCAGGCCGGGTCGAAGATGCGGCCGTGGAAGGGTTGGAGGATTTCCACGATCAGTCGGACGATGCTGCCGGGCGTATAGAACACGCCGCCCTTGGAGCCCTCGGCCCGCGCGAAGCTGCCCAGGAAGTATTCGTAGACCTTGCCGAAGGCGTCGCCCGCGAGGTCCAGCGGCGCCAACAGGCGCAGCAACTCCACCAGCGTGTCGTTAGGCAGGCGGTTGTAGCTGCGCGGCATCACACCCTTGAGGTCCGCGTTGCCGCCCTCGATCAGCAGCATGGCCTCGTTCAGGGCCTTGCCGACGTTGTCACCCTCGGTGAGCTGGAGCAGCGAGGAGAACCGGGCCGACTCGGGCAGGTACACCACGCCCTCGGCCTGATAGTCCGTGGGCTCCAGCTCGTCCGCTTCGAAGCCCTTGCCCAGCAGCGTCTTGTGGGCCTCATCGAAGCGCACGTCGGCGTAGCGCAAAAAGATCAGGCCCAGCACGGGCTCCGAGAAGTCCGCGGGGCGCAGGCCGGTATTGGCCCATAGTTGATCTGCGGCGGCCCACAGGCGCGTTTCCGCAGCGGCTAGATCTGCTGCCATGACTCCTTGAACTCTGCTGGTGAGCCGAGCTGCGTTCGGCTTGGATGCGGTTTCCGAGTATTGGTGATACGGGGCGCTCGAGTCACGCGGCATTTTGCAGCCGGTTTATGCGCTTGCGAACGACAACGGTATGCCAGCGCGCCTGCCCCGACGCCAGCCAGCAGTGCAGGCCTCCATCGACATCACGCCGCCGAGCCCCGAAAACGAAAAACCCGGCTCAGGGCCGGGTATTCGCGAGTCTCTGATTGTGGTGGTGATGAGTGGAATCGAACCACCGACCTCAGCATTATGAGTGCCGCGCTCTAACCGTCTGAGCTACATCACCCCAATCAGAGGGCGCGCATCATAGACGATTGAGCGGGTAGCGTAAACGCCCATTTTGGCCGACCGCCGAGCCCCGCTCAGCCGGTGCGGAACCGCCGCCGCTCCGCCCACCAGACGCCACCCGCCACGAGCAGCCAGGCCAGCAGCAGCGGCCAGCGCGGCAGGGCACGGTGACCGGCCTCGGCGGGTGTCGTCGCGGTCGCTGGAGTCGCCGCCGCCAGCGCCTCGGTGGCCTGGCGATCGCGCTGCTGGCGCAACGTGACGGCGTCGTCCGCCGGGCGCACGTAGAAGGCGCTGCCGTCGCCATCGGCCTGCAGCGCATGCCAGCCGGCCTCGGCCGGCCAGTAGGCGGCACAGCCTCGGTCGACCAGCAGTTCGGTGCCTGGCGCCTGCGCTGCCGCCACCGCGGCCTGCGGCGGCAGATCGCAGAACACCTGGCGCTCGCCGACCCAGCCCGGCGGCGGCATCGGCCGGGGCGTGCGGCGCGGCTGCGAGCGCGCGATCTCGCCGATCACGTCGGCCCAGAGGCTGCCGTAGCGACCCGCCTCACCCTGCAGCACGAGTCGATAGGTATCCAGCGGCGTCCACAGCGCGATACGGCCCGCGCCACGATCGACCATGGCGGCCACGACGGCGCCCGTGTCGTCACTGAGCAAGGCGCGGCTCTGGCCGGGGACCAGCGCCAGCGGAGCGAACGAGAAGCTCTGCCGATCGTGCATCGCCAGCGCGCGGTCCAGGCTCGCGCCATGCGGCTGATCCTGCGCTTGCAGCGAAAAGCCCAGCGCCGTCCAGTCGGCGACGACCGCCGCATCGGGCTGGGCGGTGACGCGCAGCAGCAGGCCCATGCCCTGCTCCACGGCCGCGAGCAGTGCGGCTTTCTCGTCGGGTGGCAAGGCCAGCCAGCTGCGCTCGTCGATCACGGTGAAATCCGTTTTGGCCAGCGCATCGGGCGTCAGCGCGGCATCGCCGTCGCGCAGCGCCAGACCGTCGCTGAGCCCGATACTGGCCTGCAGCTCAACGCCCGCGTCGAGGGCCCAGCGCCGCCAGTACTTGAGCTCGGGGCTCGGCGCCGCGGCGCGCAGCAGCGCCTTTAGCGCCACGCCGCCATCGACCACGAGCGGCAGCGTGGCCTGATCGATCTGCGCCTTGTTCGCATCGAGCACGCGCAGGCCGTAGCGGACCAGGCCCGTCGCACGCGGCGCGGACGACAGCGTGTAGCGGCCCTGGGCATCGGCCACGGTGCTGTCGACGATCGCGCCGGCCGGATCGCGCAGTTCCAGCCGGGCACCGGCCGGCGCGACCACGCCATCGACTCGCCACTGGCGACCGACGGTGCTGCGCGCCGCCGCCTCGATGGACACGAAACCCCGCGCCGCATCGGGCGTGAAACGCAGGGCCAGGCCACGCGCCGCGGGCTGATCGCGCAAGGGCAGCCCCTGCCCGATCACCTCGAGCTGCCGGGCCTGCGGATGCCGGCGCAGGGCCGTGGCCAGATCGGGCACGCGCTCGATGCGCGCCGGCGCCTCGGCGCCCGGCAGCGCGACCACGCTCTGCGTCCAGGGCAGGCCCGGCCGTAATTCGGCGCGGCCGGGCGTCAGCACGGTCAGGGCATCGCTGCGCCAGGGCAGCTCGGGTGGAAACAGCAAGCCCCACAGCAAGGCGGCGGCGGCAATCTGCCCCGCGGCCAGCAGCAGGCGTCGCGGTAACGGATCGGTGTGCACCAGGCTGCGCCATAGGGCCGCGAGCACGGCCAGCGCCATCGGGATCGCGAGCAGGGTCTGCCAGCTCATGGTGCGGCCTCCTGCAAGGCGCGCTGGTAGGCCTGCGCCTCCGCATCGGCCTGCGCGCGTGGCAGCAGGCCCGTGCGCGGCGGCGGCAGCAAGGGCCACAGCTGAGCCTTGAGTTGATCGCGACAGCTTGCGCAGGCCGGATCACGACGCAGCTCGTCCGCGCTGCGCAGAATGCCCAGGCTGGGATCGACGCCGTCCACGGCGCGCGGCGGATGCGCCTGCAGGGCGTCCTGCAGCGCCTTGAGATCGGGCGTGCGGCCGGCGTCCAGCGCCTGCCAGGCCGCCAGCACGGGCGCGTATTGCGCGGCATCGGCGACGATGGGCGCGGCCGGCGGATCGCCGAGCCCGGTGCGATCGCCGGTCAGCCGGCGCGTTTCGTCGATGGGCGGCAATTCCACGCCGACGCGGGCCAGATAGATGCGCGTGGATTGCTGCACCTGCTTGATCGCCTCGAGCGCGCGGTACTCGTGTGGCAGCGCGGCCTGCGCGTCGGCCACGCGCAGCTGGCCCTCCGCATCCCACATGGCGTTGAGCGCCACGCGCAGGATCTTCTTGGTTTCGTCGTCGAGCAGCGTCGCGGCCTCGGCGATGTCGTGCGTGTGGCCGAACTGCGCCACCATCGCATCGGCGTCGCCCACCGCCGCCGCGGGCACCTCGGCGTGCTCGCCCTCATCGGCCGGCTCACCCTCGTGCTCGCCGCCGGGCTCGTCGTGGCCATGCTCGTGCCCGGGCGACTCGGATTCCTCGCCCAGAAACTGCCCGTAACGCAGACGCAGAATCTTCTGATCGACGCCGATGGCGTCGGCGCGCTTGCTGAACTCGGCTTCGCCGAGCTCGGCCTTCTGCTCGATCAGGGCCTCGGTATCCATGACGATCTGGCGCTGGCTGCGGAAGTAGGCCGGCATGGTCTTTTGCGCGATGCCCTGCATGCCTTCGCTGTCCTCGCTGGCCTCGGGCGGCCAGCGCAGGATGAAGCTGGCGCTGCGCGCACGATTGGGCTCGGGCTGGCGCTTGTCGCTGACCGTGAGCCGCACGATCAGATCGTCGCCCTGCGCGAAGCCCAGCGCCTTGAGGTCCAGCGTCTCGTCGTAGCGGCGTTCGCGATCGTCGCCGCTGCCCTTGAGCACGCGCTTCTGCTCGGTGACCTGAATCTGCTCGCCAGAGCCCTGCGCCAGCGACACCGACAGCTCGGCCGCGTCGATGCCGTAGTCGTCGCGTGCCTCGAACGAAAACTGCCACTGCGTCTGCTCGTTCTCGAGCAGGTTGAGCGTCTTGTCGGGCGCGCGAACGACGATCTCGGGCGCGCGATCGGGCGTCACGTCGATGCGGTAGAGCCGCTCGGCATCGACACCGCTGCCCGGCGCTTCGACACGATAGAGACTCGAGGCCGACAGCTCGCGCTGCGCCGTCCATTCGCTGCCACTCTTCTGCAGCGGCAGCGTGCTGCCATCGTGAAAATGCAGCGTCGCCGACTGCGGCGTCTGCTTGAAACGCAGGCGCCACTGCAGCGTGCTGCCTTCGGGCACGCTGGCTTCGGCGGAGGGCTCGTCGAAAGCATCCAGGCCCGTGTATGGCGGCGGCTCCACGTGCAGCCGCGCGTCGAAATGGCCATCGCCGGCCACGGCCGACGACGACGCCGAAACCCAGCCCGGAATCGACAGCGCATGCCCACGCCAGGGCTGCCACCACGTGAGCACGATGCCGAGCAGGCACAAACCCCAGACCGCGCCCAGCGAGCGTCGCGGATAAGACGGCCGCAGATCGGGCAAGGGGCGCTCGCGCAGGCGTTCGCGCAGACGCGCCTGCTGCAGTTGCGCGAACACGCCACCCTGCGCCGGCGGATCGAGCAGCCATTCCAGGCTGTCGTCCACTTCGGGCGACAAGGCGTTGAGACGGCGAATCAGCCAGCGCCGGTCGTAGCGCCGCGCGATCCACCAGGCGATGCCGACCGACAGCGCCATCGTCAGCGCAAACAAGCCGATCACGGCCACGCTTGCCGTGCGCAGGCTCACGGCGAACAGCAGCAGGCCGATCGGCAGGGCAAAAGCGCCGACGCACAGTGCAATGCGCAGACGCGCCTCGCGAATCAGCGACAACAGGCGATCGACGACGGCGTCACGCATGGCGCGGTCTCGTCACCCAGGCCGCGACGATGCGCTCGGCCGCGAACAGCAGCCCCGCCAGCACGATCAGCCATGCGTCGAGCGGCTTGCCGGGCTCGATGGAATCGGCCGCGCCGGCGACCGGAGCCACCGACGAGGCGTAGGCGCGATCGGGCGCGACGGCCGGCGTCAGCAGGCTGCGCCGCAGCGCCGATGATTGCGCGGCATCGGCCAGCGCCGGCGTCGCCTTGGCATCGAAGGCCGTATTCAGGCTCAGCACGCGGCCCTTGCCGCGCAGCGATTCGACCGGCGGCCAGGCGCCTTCGGGCGCCCGCGTGCGCAGCATCGTGCCGCCACGCTCGACCCAGCGCAGCGCCTCGACGCCGGGCTCGCCGCCGAGCCAGATCAGCAGCTGCGCCGCATCGGGCACCGCCACATCCTGAGACGCGATATCGAAATCGGCGGGTTTGCCGGCGGCCTGCCAGGCCGCGGACAGGGCACGCACCGTGACGAGTTCGGAGCTGGCCTGCGCATCGTGGCGCACGGCCACGCGCGGGGCTTCGGCGGCTGTTGGCGCATCACCGCCCGGCACGACGATCCACTGCACCTCGCGCCGCAGTTGCAGGCGCACGGCGTCGAGCCCGACCAGTTTCTCGGGCACCACGACGATCAGCGGCGTCTGCAAGGGCAGTTCGGCATCGAGCTGGCGCAGCAGGCTGAAGTCGACGCGCTCGCCCGACGGCTGCTCCAGCGACGGAAAATCGCGTTGCAGCCAATGCCACTGCGTGTCGCCGCCGTCGACGGCGGCGCGCGCCCGGGCCGCGTCGACGCCGGGCACCACGACGGCCCAGCTCGACTGTGCCTCGCCCGCATCGCGCCACACGGGCATGGAAATCAGCAGCGCCAGCGTGGCGATCAGCAGCAGACGCAGCGCCAGCAGCAGCCATTCGCGGAGTTGCAGGCGTTCGCGCGGCAGGCTGTAGCGGCTCAGGTAACGCCAGGCGGCGAAGTCGACGACACGCTGCTCGGAGCGACGCAGCAGGTGAATGAGCACGGGCAGCGCCAGAGCCGCCAGCGCGAGCAGACCGATGGGCAGCAGCACCATCATGCGAGGTCTCGCGTCCCGAAGAAGCGGCGCAGCGGACGATCGATCGGCTCGTCGGTATAGGCCTCTTGCACGCGCACGCCGGCGCCGGCCAGGCGCAGCTTGAGCGCCTCGCGGGCCTCGCCGAAGCGGCGCAGAAAATCGCCGCGGGCACGGCGCGCGTCGACGCGATGCTCGTCGCCCGCGTTCGCCGCCTCGGGATCGCGAAAACGCGGACCGCCCTCGAACGGAAACTCGCGCTCTTCCATCGTCAGCAGGCGCAGGAACAGCACTTCGCGACGTGCGGCCGACAGGCGTTCGGCCAGCGAGGCCGCGCCTTCGTCGAAACCGTCGGAGATCACCAGCACCAGCGCGCCAGCCTGCACCGACTCCCACACCGGATGCAGCGCCTGCTCGCCGGG
>JALRLM010000090.1 GCA_023254435.1 Hydrocarboniphaga sp. | reverse complement strand
AGCCACGGAAGCGCGCCGGGCTCAGCGCGCCGGTCAGTACGATGGTCTTGTCGCTCAGCACCGACAGCACGCGCGCGGTCTGCACCATGGTGTCGGTGCCGTGCGTGACCAGCACGTGGCGGGCGGTATCGGCCGCGATGGCGTCGCGGATGGCGAGGCGGTCGGCATCGTCCATGTGCAGGCTGTCCTTGCGCATCAGCGGCAGCAGCCGATAGCGAAACGCCACGCCCAGGTCGTCGAGCATCTTGCCGATCTGCGGCTCGCCGATCTGGTAGGTCGACTTGTCGTCGAAGTAGATCTTGTCGAGGGTGCCGCCGGTGGTGACGATGCAGAGTTCGTCCATTGCTGCCGACCTTCCATTGCGCTGGGCGCGCATTGTAGCGGCGCCCGGCGTGGAACCAGGCTACTGGCAGCTGAAGTTGCGCGGCAGGTTGACGCCGCCGTTGCCGTTGTAGACCGCCTTCTGCGGATACGGGCACACCGGACGGCCACGAATGACCCAGCCCAGCGCATTGGTCTGGAAGGCGTTCAGCGACTGTGGCGCCACGCCTTGCTCCACCCAGTTCTGCACGGCGGTCTGCGGATCGAAATTGCCCGGCCCGTAGCTGCCGCAATGGCCCACGGCCGGCAGCATGTAGAGGCGGAAAAAGCCATCCAGCGTCGCCGTGCCGTAGCGTGCGAGCAGGGCTTCGCGATAGTCCACGGTGGCCAGCGGCGTGATCAGGCCGTCGGACCAGCCGTGCCAGACCAGCAGCTTGCCGCCGCGCGCGCGAAAGGCGTCGAGGTTGTAGGTGCCGCTCAGGGTATCGGCCAGCTTCTGGTCGGAGTAGGGCACGTCGATGTCGGCATCGAAGCTGCGGAAATCCCAGGCCGGCAGTTCGTAGACCGCATGCTGGAAGTAGGACTGCGACAGCAGGTAGGTGAGCCCCGTGTACGGCGCGCTGCCCAGGAAGGAGCACGACCACTCGAACTCACTGCCGCGCACCGCGCCGGGGTACAGCGTCTGCCCGGCCGAGTTGGTCAGCGGCGCATAGAGCTTGCGGATCGCCGTGACCTGCGCCGCGCTGAGGCAGTTGGCGCCCGGATTGACCGAACACGCCAGGGCCTGAGGGTCGTAGGTGCAGGCGCGCGGATCGGTGATCTGGCCGTCGCTGAGGCCATCCAGGCCGTCGCAGCTGGCGATCACGGCCTGCGCCAGCTTGTTGACCTGCCCGGCGCTCGGGTACCCCGACAGCGCCGGGTCGCCCATGATCGCCAGCGACTGATGCACGGCGCCGGCCATGAGCCGCGTCCAGTTCTGCGCCGGCGTGCCGGCGATGATGCCGTCGTAGTCCTCGGGATAGCGGCTGGCCTCCATGAGCGCCTGGCGGCCACCGGCCGAATTGCCCTGGAAATAGGCCCGCGTCGGCGCGGCCCCGTAGTAGGCGGTCGCCAGCTGCTTGGCGATCACGGTCATCATGTGGGTCGCGCGATAGCCGAAGTCGATCACCAGATCGGGGCGCCCGTTGGCCCAGCTGAAGTCGTCGCCCGTGCTCTGGTGGCCCAGATCGGACGAGACCGTGGCGTAGCCGGCCGTGGCCGCGTAGGCCAGCGCGTCGAACATGATCACGCCCGTGCTGCCGCCGTTGCCCCAGCCTTCGAGCCGGCCGTTCCAGGTTTCGGGCAGCCAGACTTCGGTCAGGGCCGAGGGCGCGATGGTCAGCGCGATGCGGCAGAACGCCGGCACGGCCAGCGACTTCGACGGCAACGAGATCTGTGGCGGCGTGACGAAACTGCCGGCGGGCACCGATTCCACCGTGGTGATCGTGGCCTCTGGCAACACCTGTTGCGCGAGCGCGGCGCAGTCGCCGGCGGCCTGGGCAGCAAACGGCGCCGACAGCGCGCCACCGATCAGCAGTCGCGCCAGCAGGTGCGGAAATCGGGACCGTTCCATGTCGCTTTCTCCCTGTGACTGCCGGCCTGGGCAGCAATCCATGTGCCGCATCGAGTCGGCTTGCATACCGCCGGTCAGGGCGGCGTATTTTCCGACGGCGCCTGCGAGGTATCGGTATTGGATGCATCGGCGTCCCAGCCACCGCCCAGCGCGCGATACAGCGTCACCAGATTGTTGAGCTGCGCCTCTCGCACGCTGATCGCCGCCAGTTCGGTGCTGTAGAGATTGCGCTGCGCGTCCAGCTCTTCGAGATAGCCCGCGTAGCCGGCGCGATAGCGCTCGTGCGCGAGCGCCAGCGAACGCTGCAGGATTTCGCGGCGCCGGAGCAGGTGATCGATCTGCTGATGCAGGCTGTCGACGCCCGTGAGCGCGTTCTCGACCTCGGCCAGCGAGCGCTGCACCACGGCGCGATAGTTGAGCGCGGCCTGGTCGCGGCGCGCCACCGCCGCGTCGGCCTGGGCCTGCAGGCGCCCGGCGTTGAAGATCGGCGCCAGGATGCTGCCGCCGATGCTCCAGACCGTCAGCGGGTCGTAGTCCAGCGCGTCCACATAGAGCCGCCCGGCGCTGGCCGACAGCCCGACCTGCGGCAGGAACTGCGCGCGCTGCGCCGACAGCGACAGGTCGGCCGACGCCAGCTGCAGTTCGGCGTCGACGATGTCGGGACGGCGTCGCAGCAGTTGCGACGGCAGCGCGCCGGCGATTTCGGGGGGTGCCAGCGCGGTGATCCTGCCACGCTCGACGGTTCCTGGGTTGTCGCCCAGCAGGATGCGCAGCGCGTTCTCCTGCCGGCGCACGGCGTATTCCAGCGAATCGACGCTCTGCTCCACGGCCTCGAATTCGGATTGCGCCTGCGTCAGCGCCAGCTGCGAGATGTAGCCCACGCGCGCCTGGTCGCTGGCCAGCGTCAGCGCGCCGCGCCGTGACTCCAGCGTCTCGCGCGTGACGAACAGCTGCGCATCGAGCGAGGTCAGCGTGATGTACGCCTGCGCGGTGGCGGCGGCGATCGACAGCGCCGCCGCGTCGCGCTGCACCTGGCTGGCCTGGTACTGCAGTTGCGCGGCCTGCGACAGCGCGTTCAGGCGTCCCCACAGGTCGAGTTCCCACGACAGCGCGACTTCGGGCTGGATCGCGGTGGAGATGCTGACGCCCAGCGGCGTCAGCGATTTCTCGCGGCCACCGGTGATCTGGGCGTTGACGGTGGGCAGGCGCGCACTGCGCGCGACCACGGCCTGCGCGCGTGCCTGCTCGATGCGCGTGGCGGCGATCTGCAGGTCCAGGTTCTGCTTCAGCGCGGTCTCCACCAGCTGCGTCAGCCGCGGATCGTCGAAGTGCCGCCACCAGGTAGTGTCGACGCGACCGAGGGGCTGGGCCGGCTCGCGCCAGTCCTGCGGCAGATTAAGGCGCGCCGCCTCGGGCGGCGGTGGATTGGGCGACAGGCAGGCGCTCAGCATCGCGCAGGCCAGCACCATCGGCACATGCCGTGCGCTCATCGCGCGGCGGCTCCGTCCTGGGCGTCGGGCACGCCGGCGGTGTCGACGTGCGTGATCACCGACATGCCGGGCCGCAGCCGCGCGCTCAGCGGCTGCCCGGCGTCGATGGCGATGCGCACCGGAATGCGCTGGACCACCTTGGTGAAATTGCCGGTGGCGTTGTCGGGTCGCAGCACGCTGAACTCCGAGCCCGTGGCCGGCGCGATCTCCTCGACACGACCCGTCAGCACCGCGCCGCCCAGCGCATCGACCTCGAAGCTCGCGCGCTGGCCGATGCGCATGTGATGCGTCTGCGTCTCCTTGTAGTTGGCGACGATCCACAGCGTCTCGGGCACCAGGTACATCAGCTGCGTACCGGCCGACACGTACTGGCCCACGCGCACGCTGGCCTCGCTGAGCTGGCCGTCGCGCGGGGCGTGGATGACGGTATTGGCAAGATTGATCTGCGCGAGCTCCACGGCCGCTTCGGACTGCCGCACCTGGGCCTGCAGGCTGCCACGCGAAACTTCGGTGGACTTGATGCCCTGGCCGGCGATGTTGATGGCGGCGCGCGCCTGCATCACGGCCGCCTGCGCCTTGCGCGCGCCGGCGCGGATCTGGTCGCGCTCGCGCTCGGAGACCGAGCCGCGTTCGGCCAGCTCGTTGACGCGATCCTGGTCGATGCGCGCGCGATCGAATTCGGCCTCGGCCGCGAACAGCTCGGCGCGGCGCGCCTCCTCGGTGGCGCGATTCGAGGCCAGCGTCTGTTCCGCGTTTGCCAGCGAAGCTCGACGGTTGTCGAGATCGGCCAGCGCCTGCTGCAGCTGCTGGCGATAGATGCGATCGTCGATGCGGACCAGCACCTGGTCCTTCTTCACGTGCGAGAAGTCGCTGACCGGCACCTCGACCACGTAGCCGTTGACCTGCGGCGCCAGCACGGTGATCTGGCCGCGCACGTAGCTGTTGTTGGTGGCCACGCGCGTGCTGGTGAATGGCCACAGCCGCCAGGCCCACAGGATCAGCAGCACGCCGGCCAGGGCCACGCCGGCCATGAGGATCACCGTCAGCGGCCTGGGCTTGATGGTCTTGGGCACTTCCGATGGCGTCGGCGGTGGCTGCGCGGCGCCGGGCTTGGCGGCCGCGGCATCGACGGCTTCGGCGCGGCTGGCCGGACCGTCGGTCATATCGCCGCTACTGCGATCGCTTGAATCCTGTGCGGGCGTCTTGGGGTCCATGGGCGAGGGCGGTGAGAGTCTGGATAGGAACGCGAGCGGCGTGCTCAGGCCTGGGCGGGTGGGGCGCCGGCTGCTGCCGGCGGCTGGGCCGAGGCCTGCCGGGCCAGTCGCACGGTGTGGAACAGCGACCAGCCCAGGAACACCACTGCCATCAGGCCGATCAACCGGAACACGTCGTTGAAGGCCAACACATTGGCTTCGCGCGTGGCGATCTGCGCGAACTGCGCACTGCCCTGGGCCTGCCGCAGCACGGCGTCGGTCTGCGTGCGTGCATAGATCTGAGCTTGCAGCTGCAGGCGCGCGGCGACCTGCGGATCGGCCGGATTGATGTGCTCGTTGATCTGGCTGGAGTGAAACTTCTCGCGCACGATCTGGAAGCTGCCGAACACCGCCGGCCCAGCCAGGCCGCCGAGGCTCTGCGTGATCGAGAACAGCACCACGAAGCTGACCAGGAACGAGGGTCCGTTCTGGATCGCGCGCATGATGCCCATGAGCAGCAGCGGGCCCAGGAACAATCCGCTCGCGAACGACAGCAGGCCCTGGCTCACGAACAGGTCGTGCGGCCGCGTCAGGCTGGTGGCGTCGTCGTCCATGAAGGCGCCGATGCCGATCATCACGATGGCGGCCAGGATCTGCAGCAGCAGCGCCTTGGGGCTGAAGGTGAAGGCACTGGTCAGCATGCCGCCCAGCAGCGCCAGTAGCATCACGGCGTACAGCGGCTGCAGCTGGTCCGGCCCCATGCCCAGCGTCTGCAGCATGCCGACGGCGCCATAGGTCTGCTCCGACAGGATGAAACGCAGCGTCAGTGCGCCGAGAGCGAAACGCAGCGTCGCCGCGCTGCCCAGCCAGCGCGTCTGCAGCAGCGGCAGGCGTCGGTGATGTTCGATCAGCACGGCCACGGTGATCAGCACGAGGGCGCCGATGGCCGCCCAGGCGATCCAGGTCTGCGTGTTCCACCACTGCACGCGACCCTGCGCGAGTACCGCGCCGACCAGCGCCAGGCCCACCGACAGCAGGCCGA
>JALRLM010000421.1 GCA_023254435.1 Hydrocarboniphaga sp. | reverse complement strand
GACAACCTGTTCCTGTCGTCCATCGTCGCGCTCAGACCCGACAGCGGCGAGTACGTCTGGCACTACCAGACCACGCCGGGCGACAGCTGGGACTACACGGCCACGCAGCACATCATGCTGGCCGATCTGAACATCGGGGGGCAGAAGCGCAAGGTGCTCATGCAGGCACCGAAGAACGGCTTCTTCTACGTGCTCGATCGCGCCACCGGCAAGCTCCTTTCAGCGGATAAGTACGCGCCGGCCAACTGGGCCACGCATGTCGACATGGAGACCGGGCGTCCGGTCGAATCCGACATCGCCGACTGGGGCAGCAAGCCGCAGGTCATTTCGCCGGGCCCACTCGGGGCGCACAACTGGCAGCCGATGTCGTTCAATCCGCAGACCGGCTACGTCTACATTCCCATGCAGGAAGCGCTGGGCGCCTACGTGCCCGATCCCAAGCAGACCTTCACCGGCAAGGGCAGCTGGCACATGGGTTCGCAGCCGCTGGCCTTGCCCGAGAATCCGGCGGAGCTGGCCGGCATCGCCGCGCTGCACAAGGGTCATCTGATCGCCTGGGACCCGGTCGCGCGCAAGGAGGTCTGGCGACAGGACCAGGTCACGGTCTGGAACGGCGGCACGCTGAGTACGGCCGGCGGCCTGGTGTTTCAGGGCACGGCCGATGGCCGCTTCGTCGCCTACTCCGCCGACAAGGGCGAAAAGCTGTGGGAAACGCCGGCGAACACGGGCGTGATGGCCGGGCCGATGAGCTACGAGATCGACGGCGAGCAGTACGTGACGGTGGCAGCCGGCTGGGGCGGCGCCTTCCCGCTCGTGCTCGGCGGTTTGTCGGAGCCCGCCAAGGTGCGCGCGAGCGCTCGCGTGCTGACCTACAGGATCGGCGGCACCGCCACCTTGCCGCCACTGCAGCCCGTCGCCGCCAGCCTGCCGAAGCCGCCGGAACTCACGGGCAGCGACAGCGAAGTGGCACGTGGGCGTGACCTCTACAACGCGCACTGCGGCGTCTGCCACGGCATCTCGGCGATCGCCGGTTCGGTACTGCCCGATCTGCGCTACCTGACGCCCGAGAAACACCAGCTGTTCACCGGCATCGTCGCCGGCGCCTATGCCGCCAAGGGCATGCCCTCGTTCTCGGGCACGCTATCGGCGCAGGACGTCGAGGCGATCCACCAGTACGTGATCAAGCGCGCACGCGATCTCGACGCGGATCTGGCGAAGGCTGCGCAGGAACAGAGCAGGCCCTGACGCGCAGCCGAGCTTCGGTTCGCGCTGCGGTCGATCGCATCAGTTGGCCGGGTTCGCCGCCAGCGCCTGCTCCAGCGCGGCCAGGCCGCGCAGGAATGCCGTGCGGTCGCCGCTGCTCATGGTGGCGAGCAGGCTTTCTTCGCGTGCGAGCGCCAGCGGCACCAGTTCGTTGTAGAGCTTGCGGCCCGCCGTGGTCAGCTGCAGCACGGCCTCGCGACGATCGTCCTGGTTCTCCACGCGCTCGATCAGCCCGCGCTCGACCAGGCTGCTCATGGCGCGGCTCACGCGGCTTTTGACCATGCGGGTGGACTCGGCCAGGAAGCCCGCATTGGTCACGTGATCGGGCCCCAGCGTGACCAGCAGCCGCCATTCCGGTACCTCGAGACCGAAGCGATCCCGATAGACCTCGGACAGCCGCTCGCTGACCTGCGACGCCAGCTGATTCAGGCGATACGGAACGAATTGATCCAGCACCAGTACGGGCTTTTTGCCGGGCATGCGGGCGATCGTGCGAGTTTGGCCCGACGATACCAAGAAGATCCCGAACCCGATATAGTTGCACGTAGAACTAATTGAGCGCAGGCCGTCGTCCAGCACGCGCAAGCTGATTCGCAGGCATCGTGAATCCGCTGCTGGCGACGCCGCAGGAGTGCGTCGATGAACACGGCCGTCGTATCGCCTTGCGATTCGCAGTCCCCGTACGAGCTTTTGCAGTACCAGAGCGGATTCGCCAACGAATTCGCGACCGAGTCGCTGCCGGGCGCCCTGCCCGTCGGTCGCAACTCGCCGCAGCGCTGCCCTTATGGCCTGTACGCCGAACAGCTGTCGGGTACGGCGTTCACGGCGCCGCGCCACGCCAACCGGCGCACCTGGACGTATCGCATCCGCCCGTCGGTCATACATCGTCCGTTCCGGCTGCTGCCGTCGCTCGGCATCGCCGAGCATTACGACGAGCGGCCGGCCTCGCCCAACCAGCTGCGCTGGAATCCATTGCCGATTCCGGCCGAGCCCACGGATTTCGTCGATGGGCTCGTGAGCTTCGGCGGCAACGGCTCGCCGCAGTTGCAGACCGGTTGCGGCATTCACCTGTACGCCTGCAATCGTTCGATGCGCGATCGCTACTTCTACGACGCCGACGGCGAACTGCTGATCGTGCCGCAGCAGGGCCGGCTGATGATCGCCACCGAGCTGGGTTTTCTCGAGCTGGAGCCGCAGCAGATCGCGCTGATTCCGCGCGGCATCCGCTTTCGTGTCGACCTGCTCGACGCCTGCGCGCGTGGCTACGTCTGCGAGAACTTCGGCCAGGCCTTCAGGCTGCCCGATCTCGGTCCCATCGGCTCCAACGGCCTGGCGAATCCGCGCGACTTCCAGGCGCCCGTGGCCTGGTACGAAGACAAGGACGTGGCCTGCGAGCTGGTCGCCAAGTTCCAGGGCCGCCTGTGGTCGGCGGCGATGGATCACTCGCCGCTCGACGTGGTGGCCTGGCACGGCAACCATGCGCCGTATCGCTACGACCTGCGCCATTTCAACACCATCGGTTCGATCTCCTACGATCATCCCGATCCGTCGATCTTCCTGGTGCTGCATTCGCCCGGCGAGACGCCGGGCGTGAGCAACCTCGACTTTGTGGTGTTCGGTCCACGCTGGCTGTCGATGGAGAATACCTTTCGGCCGCCGTGGTTCCACCGCAACGTCGCCAGCGAGTTCATGGGCCTGATCCACGGCATCTACGACGCCAAGTCCGAAGGCTTTGTGCCCGGCGGCGCGTCCCTGCACAACAGCATGAGTGCCCACGGCCCCGATGCCGACACCTTCGACAAGGCCCGTCACGCGGACACCCGCAAGCCCGATCACATCACCGGCACCATGGCCTTCATGTTCGAGAGCCGCTACGTGATCCAGCCCACGCGCTTCGCCCAGCAAACCGACTTGCTGCAGCAGGACTACAGCGAGTGCTGGCAGGGCCTGAAGAAGCACTTCGATCCTCATCAGCCGTAAGCGCGAGACCCGGCTCCCGACATGACACGGCTCAACAGAACGCACGCGCCCGAACTGCGCAGCTGGGTACACGGCGCCAACGGTGCGGACAGCGATTTTCCGATCCAGAACCTGCCCTACGCGGTCTTCCGGCGTCGCGGCAGCGACGAGGCCTGGCGCGGTGGCGTCGCCATCGGCGCGCAGATCGTCGATCTGGATGCGCTGCTGCGCAGCGGGGTGATTCGCAGCGCGGAATCCGCGGCGCTCAAGCTCGCCGCCCAGTCCACGCTCAATGCCTTCATGGCGGCCGGTACGTGCGCCTGGTCGCAGCTGCGCCTGCAGCTCTCCGATCTGCTGGCCGAGAACGCGCCGAACCAGCGCGAAGTCGCTGGCTGCCTCGTGGATCAGGCGCAGGCCGAGTTCCGCGTGCCGGCGCAGATCGGCGACTACACGGATTTCTACACCTCGATCCATCACGCCACCACGGTCGGGCGGCAGTTCCGCCCCGACAATCCGCTGCTGCCCAACTACCAGTGGATTCCGATCGGCTATCACGGCCGCGCCTCGTCGGTCATCGTGTCCGGGCAGGACTTTCGTCGTCCCTGTGGGCAGACGATGCCGCAGGGCTGCGATGTGCCGCAGTTCGGGCCATCGCGACGCCTGGACTACGAACTCGAGCTCGGCGCCTTCGTCGGCCCTGGCAATGCCTTGGGCGACGCCATCGGGATCGACGAGGCCGAATCGCAGCTGTTCGGCCTCTGCCTGCTCAACGACTGGTCTGCGCGCGACCTGCAGGGCTGGGAGTACCAACCGCTGGGTCCCTTCCTGTCCAAGAGCTTCGCCACCACGATTTCGCCGTGGATCGTGAGCATGGAGGCGCTGGCCCCGTTCCGCGTCCCCTTCGAGCGCCCGGCCGGTGATCCGCAGCCGCTGGCCTATCTGGATTCGGCGTTCAATCGCCGCCTGGGCGCCATCGACATCGAGCTGTCGGTGGTCATCGAGAGCGCGGCGATGCGTACGGCCGGCGTGCCGGCGGCACCGCTGTCGCGGAGCAACTACCGCCACGCCTACTGGACGCTCGCGCAGATGCTGACGCACCACAGCGTCAACGGCTGTGGCCTGCAGCCGGGCGACCTGATGGGGACGGGCACGCTGTCGGGCCCCGAACCCGGCTCGGCCGGCTCGCTGCTGGAACTGAGCCAGGCCGGCAAGGCGCCGATCACGCTGGCGGGCGGCGAGCAGCGCAGCTTTTTGCAGGATGGCGATCGGGTGATCTTGCGCGGCTGGTGCGAGCGCGCCGGGGCCACGCGCATCGGATTCGGTGAAGCCAGCGCACAGGTGCTCCCCGCACGGGTGCTCTGAGCGGGTCATCGGGGCGCCGCCCTTGCCTGCGCCCTTGCGACCACGCGCCGGCGCGCGTCGGCCAATTTCAGGCGCGCCCGGGCTTCGGACAATCGCGGCCACTTCCCGATTCCCCGATCGATTCTCCATGCCCGCCTACAAAGCCCCCCTGCGCGACATCCGCTTCCTGCTCAACGAAGTCTTCGATTACCCGGCGCATTACGCGTCCATGCCCAGCGGCAAGGACGCCGACCCCGATACCGTCAACGCCATCCTCGACGAGTGCGCCAAGTACGCCGAGGAAGTGCTGTCGCCGCTGAACCTGCCCGGCGACGAGGAAGGCTGCCGCTTCGAAGCCGGCAAGGTCACCACGCCCAAGGGCTTCAAGGAGGCCTACGAGCAGTGGGTCGCCGGTGGCTGGCAGGGCCTGTCGCACCCGACCGAGTACGGCGGCCAGGGCATGCCGATGTCGCTGGGGCTCATGAAGACCGAGATGGTCGGCAGCGCCAACTGGTCGTTCGGCATGTACCCGGGCCTGTCGCTGGGCGCCATGAACACCATCCTCCAGCACGCCTCCGACGAGCTGAAGGCCATCTACATGCCGCCGCTGACCGAAGGCCGCTGGACCGGCACCATGTGCCTGACCGAGCCGCAGTGCGGCACCGACCTGGGCCAGGTCAAGACGCGCGCCGAGGACAACGGCGACGGCAGCTAC
>JALRLM010000384.1 GCA_023254435.1 Hydrocarboniphaga sp. | reverse complement strand
GAGCAAGGGCAGGGCTATACGGTCTATGACGACGGCACCGTTTATCTGCCTTACACGGGCTCCGTAAAAGTTGCAGGCCTGACACTTAAGCAGATTCAAGAAAACATCGTCCGCTCGCTCTCCGGCTACCTCCGCTCGCCGCAGGTCGTCGTATCGGTCGGTGAATTCAGAAGTCAGCGCATCATGATCACGGGCCAGGTCCCGAAGCCTGGTTATATCCCGGTCACCGACGTGCCATTGACACTCGTAGGCGCGCTAGGAAATACCGGGGCGCTAACTCAGCAGCGAGGTGCGGGTGATCCACGCCCGGTGGGACAAGCAAACCCCGGAGCCATGAATGTGGTCCCACTGGAGTACGCCGACTTGAGCCGCGTCCTGCTACGCAGGAGCGGCGTCACTTACTCCATCGACGCAACCACGATTCTCAAAAGCGGACAGACGGAGAAGGATCTCGTTCTGGTCGACGGCGACGTACTTGTCGTTCCGCCGATGGAGCGTGCCAATGCATACGTTCTCGGAGAGGTTCCGCGTCCCGGAATGCTCGAAATCGACCCTCGCGATACCAACCTCGCGAAAGCGCTGCTGGCAACTGGTGGCGTGGATCAGTTGACTGCCAATGCATCACGTGTTTACGTGATCCGCGGCGACTACAAGAAGCCAACGGTGTTCCAGGTCGATGCCGAACATCCGGATGCCCTGTTGCTGGCCCAGCACTTCCAGGTGCTGCCGAATGACGTCATCTTCGTATCTGCCGCTGGCGCGACGCGCTGGAATCGCGGCCTTCAGCAGATCTTGCCTACGGTTCAGAGCCTGCTGAGCACTGCCATCATCGTGAACACCGTGGACGACCTTAAGAACAACAACTAAGTGACGTCACACGTAATTAGTTAATGTCCTTTTCTACTTGAAGACCCCTTCCGGTGCAGCCGCAGTGAATGACCAATACCGAGTGAACACGTCCCAGATGGTGCCAACTTATCCTGGCACTGGCACGACGACCGAACCGGATGACATCAACTTCCGTGAGTTGTTTGACATCCTGTGGAGCGGCAAGTGGGTGATCCTTCTGGTATTGGCGCTCGCTGTAGGCATTGCTTTGCTGTATGCGATGACGGCCACTCCAATCTATCAAGCCAATGGCTTGGTGCAGGTCGAAAAAGAACAGAACGGGGCAAAAAAGGCACTGGACGACCTCCAGTCTCTGATCGGGTCGGATCCCACCGAGGCTCCGGCTGAAATCGCAATTCTCAAGAGCCGCATGGTTCTTGGGAATGTCGTGGACTCGTTAAAACTCTACATTGCAGCAGAGCCACGCTACTTTCCTGTTTTTGGCAAAGCCATAGCACGTCGTCGCGACGGCTCCACCCCAGGACCGTCTGTGCTGGGCTTGGGCAAGTATGCTTGGGGCGGAGAGATCATCAAGGTCACCGCCCTAGACGTGCCGGCTACATGGTACGACCGCGGTTTCATACTTGAAGCCGATGGAACCCGCTATCGAGTTTTCGATGGGGACGACAATCCCATCATGACCGGCAATGTCGGTGAGCGGACCTCGGTCATGACGCCTGATGGCTCGTTCTCCATCTTCGTGCAGGAACTCGTTGCGCGCCCCGGTACTCGCTTCTCGATCGCGCGCCAGTCGATGCAGAAGTCGCTCGAAAGCCTGAGCAGCCGCTTCAACGTCACCGAACAGCCGCACGACTCTGGGGTGCTGAACCTGCAGGTGCAACACCCTGACTCCAAGTTCGCGGCCCGCTTAGTCAACGAAATCGAGGATGCCTACCTGCGACAGAACGTTGAGCGCCGTTCTGCACAGGCCGAACAGTCTCTGGAGTTCCTTAAGAAACAGCTACCCGAGCTCAAGGCCAAGGTCGATGAGGCTCAAGCTAGTCTGAACTCCTATCAGCTTAAGCGTGGCACGGTCGACGTCAAGCAAGAGACCCAGTTGGTGTTGCAGCGCTCGATCGAGATAGAAACCCAACGACTCTCGCTTGTCCAAGAGCGTGACGCGGCGCTGCAACGCTTCACCGAACAGCATCCCGTCGTATCTTCGCTGACCGAGCAGATTCGTGGCCTGGAGCGCGAAGCTGGAACACTCAAGAAACAGGCAGAAACATTACCGGAGACACAGCAGGAAATTCTGAGCCTGATGCGAGATCTCGAGGTCAACACGCAGCTCTATACCGGCCTGCTGAACTCGGCTCAGGAGCTTCAAGTCACCAAAGCTGGAACCGTTGGCAACGTTCGCATCATCGACTACGGCTTGCCTCCACTGCTCCCCATCAAGCCGGCTAAGCGCGCGATTCTGAGCCTGGGCATCATTGCTGGCCTTATCCTTGGCGTGCTGACCGTTTTCGCGCTGCGCGCCTTGCTCAAGGGTGTCGACCGCCCAGAAGATGTGGAGCGTGTCACCGGCCTGCCGACCTACGCATCGATTCCCTACTCTCGCTCGCAAAGCAGTCTCATGAGTGGATTCGGCGCGCGGCGAGTCACGAAGGGAAATGCGCTGCTCGCCCGTGTCAGTGCGGATGATATTGCCATCGAAGCGCTGCGCAGCTTCCGTACATCCTTGCACTTCGCAATGATGGATGCGCCCAACAATATCGTCATGTTCACAGGCCCCACTCCAGGCCTAGGCAAGTCTTTTGTCAGCATCAACCTGGGCGCGATCATGGCGCTGTCTGGCAAGACAGCGGTTGTGATAGACGCCGACTTGCGTCGGGGCACCATGCACCGCTATGCGAGCATTCCCAAGAAACCAGGTCTTAGCGATTTCATCGTCGGATCAGCCGATGAGAAGTCTATCGTCCGGCAAACCGACATCCCCGGTTTTAGTCTCATCACGGGCGGCACCCGCCCGCCCAATCCCGCCGAAATCCTGATGAGTCCACGCTTCGAAGGTCTCATTAAGTCCCTCGCCGAGAAGTTTGACTTCGTCATCATCGATACGCCGCCCGTTCTCCCGGTGACCGACTCGGCGATTATCGGCCGTATGTGCGGGAGCACATTCTTGGTCCTGAAGGCCGCAGAGCATTCAATGCGGGTGATAGAAGAAACCATTAAGCGCCTGCGCCGAGCCGGCATTGAGCCCAAAGGTTTCATCTTTAACCAGGTGGGCGCCAAGGTGGGCAGCTATGGCTACGGCTCCTATGGCGAGACCTACGGCTACTCGACGAAAAAGTATTCCACTCAAGCCGACTGACCTCATCGGCTTTTCGCAAAGTTGGCAGCAAGCCACAAAGAGGCCAACCCGCATTTAGATAGGCGTACTCATCATGCAGTTGCTAAGTCAGGGTGGCCAGCCGCAATCCCCTCCGCCTGTAGATTCGCGTGGGTTCTTGCGGCTACCTGAGGATATTGCAGCTTCAAGGGCCTGCATCAAAGCAAAAAAGGTCGGAATCATCCTTCTGGTCATCGCGGCGCTCATTCAGCCGTTTATCGATCCGGATCCCGCCAACTCTCTTTGCACTTTGATCATCGTCGCAGCGTCCCTGATCACCTGGGAGGTCTGTCTTCGGGCGAAAATGATCCGGGCGGCACCGCTGCCGACCTACGCCACGTTGGCATTCAACTTTGCCACCTTGAGTGGTGCGCTGCTCGCTCAGTCCTTCACCTTCCGGGCAGTCACCTTCAACCTGCAGGTTCCACTACTCACGTTTAGCCTTTGCGCCGTTCACCAGTTGTTTGTTCTGTTCACGCTCGTCTTGTTTGCGCGAACCTATACGCTTCGCTCGATTAGTGAATTCTTGAACCGCGCAGTTCTGACTCCAATGGGAGCGATGAAGCCCCCATCAGAGTTTCAATTGTGGGGAATGGGTCTCATCGGTATCGTTATCATGCTGTGGGGCGCCGGGCAGATTGCGCAAGGTGGTGTACAAACCGGTGATGTCGGCGGCAAATTTGCAGTCGCGTTTTCGTTTTTGACGTACGCGCCCTTTCTTATTCCGGCAACTGCAACCCTGCTAGGCGCCCCCTCGTTCCGCATGAGTCGCAGAACGTGGATCATGATCGTGCTGTTTTTTGGACTTGTGCTCTTTGCGGCGATAGCCCGCAACAGCCGCGGCACATTCGCGATCGCAATTACCAACTTAGGCATTGCTACTTTTTTTTCAGTCTTGATTGGTCAGTTCCAAATGACCAAGAAAATCAAGAAAATTCTTGCTGTCGGCGCTCTAGCCCTCGCGCTCATCGCCCCTGCCATCTCCGACTTGGCAATTGCGATGGTGCTGGCCAGAAGCTACCGAGGCGACGTATCGCCATTGGAACTGGTCGAAAAGACGATAGAAGCATACTCAGACAAGGAAGGGATTGAAGCCTACAATGCGAATTGGGATCTAAAGCTGGGAAGCACCGTCTACAGCGAAACGTACGTCGACAATCCGTTTATCAATCGTTTTGTTACCCTCAAGTTCTTTGATAACACTATTGCGCTGGAGCGGGTTCGGTCGGGAGAGTTTTCGGGCGAATTATGGCGGCGCTTCGGCATTCAGATCGGAGCGCTGCTTCCCGCGCAGGTTGTCAACTTCATGGGCATGCAAATTGACAAGAATGATGTTTTCTTCTCTATGGGGGACTTTCTGCTCTACCTCGAGAAAGGGGTGCCTGTAGGGGGATTCAAAGGAGGCTCCGTCATTGGACATGGCCTGGGCTTGCTCAGCTATGGCTATGTCATCCTGATCATTCCAATTTATATTTTCTTCTTTACGATGATCCAGTCTTTCGGGACTAGTCGAAACGGGAGTCTTGCATTTAGCGCAGTCGTTCTGTTCATGCTGGTCGAGACTTGGTTCACGATGGCCGGCGACTCATTTGCTGTATTGGTGGCCTCGACACTGAGGCACTATCCGCAGAAGTTGCTTATTTACGTTTTTATTTTCCACCTTCTGGGCTTTACTCAAAGAATTGCAGGGCCACTATTGGCTCCATTGTTCGGCAAACGCATTCGAGGGCAGAACGTTCGCGAGCGCTACATCTGATACAGGCAGACCTTGCCATCAACCATCCGCACAGTCCTGCTGCTTAATCACGCAGCAGATGATCAGCAAAGCATGCTCCGTTTCGGAGAATCGCTAGCAAACGCTCTTATAACTGCGGGAAACCAGGTGGAAAGGTGGGCCTGCCCCGTGGTCTTCTCCCGCCTCGGCAAGCAGCGCTTCGGCTCCAAGTACAAGAAGTGGCTGAGCTATCTGGATAAGTACGCGCTTGGCGTCGCGAGCCTTGCTCTGCTGCGCCTGCGTTCAAAAGCCAACACAATCTGGCACATCATTGACCACGGCAACGCGCCGTATGCGGCGATCTTGCCACGCGAGAGAACAGTGATAACCTGCCACGACTGTATCGCCATCGATGAAGCCCTAACGGGTCGAACCGGGGAGAAAGTCGGTAGATTCGGTCTGCTGTTGCAGAACGCGATACGCCACCACCTCTCACGAGTTGCCATAGTGGCTGCTGTTAGTAAAGCAACGCTGGACGACTTGAACAGACTGGTCACTGCTACAGCTACCCGACGCGTCGTGGTCCTAAATGGGTTGCTATTTCCTTTTAGCCCGTTAAGCAGGCCCCACGCCGAAGCGGCGCTGGCAGGCACCCGTATTCGTACGGATGCGCCGTTTCTGTTCACAATCGGGTCCAATCTCAAACGAAAGAATCGATCGGGCGCCATCGCCAGCTTCGAATGGCTTAAACAGCATCGCCTGGATCAAACACTGCGCCTGATCATTGCCGGCGAGCCTTGGTCCGATGAGTTGCGCGCAAGAATAATGCAATCCCCTTATGCCAACGACATCGTCGAGGCCGGCAGCATCAGCAATAACGAGTTGCAGGCAGCCTACTCGCTAGCAGCTGCAGTGATCTTCCCCTCGCTAGCAGAGGGCTTTGGCCTGCCTGTCATCGAGGCCCAAGCTTGCGGCGCAACAGTCGTCATCAACGACATCGCACCACTGCGCGAAGTCGGTTCGGATGGCGTTTTTTGGGCAGATGCCCAAGACCCAGCAAAATTTGGCGCCTGTATTGCGGCAGCGCTGGACGATAACTCCGGGCTCGAAGCTAAAGCCTTGGCGAACGCCAAACGGTTCGACACAGCAGAGTGGGCTGCTCAATATAGCCGTCTTTATGCGTCACTGGTGTAGAACGATGCGCCGTGCACTCAAACTGCTTCGATACCTCGCGCAGTTGCTAGTCGTCGTCAGCCCCTGGCCCGTCAAACGCCGGCTTTTAGTGCGCTTTTGGCGCTATGAGATTCATCCGTCCGCGCACATCGCACCGCTGGCATGGATATTCCCCAAGCACCTCGTCATGGAAGAGAAGAGCCAGATCTGCGCCCTGACCGTGGCCATCCACATCGAACATTTCTTCATGGGGGCGGACAGTTACCTAGGTCGTAGCAACTGGATCACGGGTCAACCCAAAGACGACCCTGTCCACTATCGCCATAAGGCAAATCGTGATCCATCACTGTACATTGGCAAATGCGCGTCGATTACCAAGTCGCATTTGATCGATTGCACCGACCGCATCGAGATCGGTGCTTACACCACTATCGCTGGCTATGCGTCACAGTTCATCACCCATGGCATCAACACCCAGGACAACCGGCAGGATTGCAAACCAATTCGCATCGGCGCGCATTGCCTTGTGGGCACGCGGGTCCTCATCTTGGGAGGAGGGAGCCTGCCGGATCGTTGCGTGCTCGGCGCGGGGGGCGTGCTACTACATGCATTCGACCAGCCCGATGGACTGTACGCGGGTTCGCCTGCCAAATGGGTTCGCCCGATTGAAGCAGGGGCCCAGTACTTTGCCCGAACAGAGAGAATTGTTTACTGATTCGACTCCAAAAACACTTTTTGATCTAATCGCTTAGGCTCTTCCGCGCAAGAATCGCATGTTCAGCCAGGACCTCAAGGACGGACGAGAAGCAGCAGATGTGTGCATCAGATCGGAGTCGTTCTTGCATCCTTTGCATTCGACCGCCCGACATTAAAGCGCCCTGATGAATCGTCCTTACACTCACCCGCTGGGGTATTTAAAAGATCGTTCAATGAAGATTCTTCACGTCATTTCGACGCTGAATCCAGCTTATGGCGGGCCTTCTGAAGGCGTGCGCCAGCTAACTCGTGCTGCACGTGGACATGGCGCTGAACCTGCAGTGGTTACACTCGACCCACCTGACTCGCCCTGGCTCAAGATTCCAGGTTTAACCGTCTACGGAATCGGACGCGGTACCGGCACCTATGCCTTTGCACCCCAGTTGATAACTTGGCTCAAAGCCAATGTACATCGCTACGATGTCGTTATCGTCAATGGGCTCTGGCAGTTTCATCTCGCCGCCGCATGGTGGGTTCTGCGCAAAAGCAACATCCCCTACTTGGTTTATCCGCATGGAATGCTGGATCCATGGTTCAAGGAGGAGTACCCCCTTAAGCACATCAAAAAGACGTTGTACTGGTGGCTGGTTCAGCACGCCGCTCTTTCCCGCTCGGCGGGAGTGCTATTTACCTGCGAGGAGGAACGCCGTCTGGCCTCCAAGTCCTTCTGGCCGTACGACGTAAAGGAATATGTCGTGAACTACGGCACGTCGATGCCGACTTACGACATCGACACCCCCGACAACGCCTTTCTTGAACAATATCCTTATCTTCGGGGCACGCGCATCTGGCTGTACCTGGGCCGCATCCACGAGAAGAAGGGCTGCGACCTACTAATCGAGGCTTTCTCCAAGGCGGTTGCCAACTATCCCGATGTGCACTTGGTCATGGCGGGCCCCGACCATACAGGACTCAAGCCCAAGCTTGAAAAAGTCGCTGCTGAGCACGGGGTCGCTCAGCGCATCCTGTGGCCGGGCATGCTGCAGGGCGAAACCAAGTGGGCTGCCTTCGCAGCTAGCGAACTGTTCGTTCTGCCATCACACCAGGAGAACTTTGGCATTGCCGTCGCCGAAGCCCTGGCAATCGGAACGCCGGTGCTGATCTCCAACAAGGTTAATATTTGGCGCGAGATCGAAGACGACCAAGCCGGCATTATTACTCGCAACACGATCGACTCCGTCTACGACGGCATGCTCAAGTGGCTTGCCCTGACGCATCAGCAGCGTCTGCAATACCGGCAACGAGCCAGGACTTGCTTCAGCAACCGCTTTAATATCGATGGAGCCTCGGCCCGAATGCTGTCGGTAGCAAGGGAAGTTTCCGGCGCGAATACCGCTAGTTCTACCGCTTAATCATCATCCAGAAAGCACGGTCTTCTTAACGCTCAAACCCAAAGCCTCAAACGCCTTGAGCGTTAGATTCTCATTGCCGACACCCCAGGCACGAACCCGTTTCATTCCTGCAATGCGGATTCGATCAGCAACCAATGGCTCGTCGAGAAGCCATTGGATCTGCCTTACACACTCATCCAAATTATCCCAAAACACCGCCTCTTCGCCCTCCTTGTAAAGCGTGATGTGATCACGGGTTCGCTGGGCACAGAACAAGCCTCCCGCATAAGGAATTTCGAGCGAACGTGTTGTATGCAAATCTCGATTGCCCTTAGACAGCAGGCCCAGACAAACCTTGGCCCCTTGCATGGCAGCAACGTAGTCGCGGCCGAACAGGCCAGTGCCCCGCCAGCTTGAGGCCTTGAGCCGAGCCCAGAGCGGGGACCTATCCCAACGCTCGCCCCATATCGCCAGAGCAATGCCGCGATCGAGCAACTCACAAGCCAATACATCACGTCCCTCGCCTGGAATCCAGGTGCCGACGAACGCCACATCGGAACGATATGTCTCCGGTATCTCGCCGACGTCATCGAAGGGCCGATGCGCGACTTCGTCGTAGGAACGCCAAGTGCGGAGCACGCAACGCGCACCAAGCGCTTGGTACTCGCTCTCGCTCTCCTGTCTCACCGCGATCGCGACATCGTAGAAAGGCATCGCCTGGCGCACGAGATCGAAATGTCGCCCGTCGCGCCCTCCCGTCGGATCGTCATGATTGAAAAGGATGACGCGCCCGCCATAAGACTGAATCTGCTGGATACAAGTAGCCCCGAACAGCTCTCCACTTTCGATCCAGACAGCGGCCGACCGACGAATTTCGGCGGCTTGCTCCGCCAGCAAGGCTCTCATCAAGGGCTGCAGCAAGCGATAGCCGCTCCGGTAATGAACGGCCCCCAACAAACGATGAACGCTCGACCGGGCAAGCATCGCGTAGGGATCGAGCGTCTTGACCTGCAGGCCCAGGCGCCGCATGGCATTCACTCGCTGCAGGCTCGTCGTGTGGATGCCCAGTGGACCGATGTAAAAAATCTGCTCGGGCCGCATCACCATCAAGTCTTCTCTCGGGGGATTCGAGCCAAGCCTGCGGCGGAGCCCTGCTTTGCAGTCAACAGCCTGCGATAGAAAGTTACCGCACTGTCCCCATATTCCTTCCAGCCTCCGACCATCTGCGTTCTGGCAATTGCGGCGCTGCGAATTTGCTCTCTGAGCATCGGATCATCCGCGAGTCGTTGCATGATGTCGGCCAGCGCGACGGGATCACGTACTGGCGCGACGAAGCCCTCGCTGCCATGCGCCAGCAAATCCTCCGCTCCGCTATTAGTCGAGCCGATCACCACGCAGCCCGAGGCCATCGCCTGTGCCTGCACCAGCGCCAATCCCTCTTCGATGCTGGGCAATACCATGACATGACTGCGGCCCATGAGCTCCGACAGTTGTGGTTGCGGCACATGCCCCAGAACGCGGGCGTCGTGTGGCCATAGCTGGCGCTGCTTCATCAGCGCGATAAGCTCGCTACATGGCGCACCAGCAAACGTGATCGACTTTGCCGGATGCTGCAGCACCTTGTAGGCCTGCAGCAGGTAAGGCACACCTTTCCGCACGCTCATGCCGCCAACGAACAGAACATCGAAACGTCCATTTTGCGCTCGTGTTAGCGGACGGAATCGATCAAGGTTCACCCCATAAGGCAACAGCTTGAGCTTGGAAATCGAATAGCCACGTTCCACAAACGTACGTAAAGCGAAAGTGGATGGCACTGTGATCGCATCGGCCTCAGCGTACTCAGCCTCTTCGCGCTCGATAGCCGGCGGGTGAATGCCCGCGAACCGCAAACCCCAACGATCGTGCTCGTCACGCAACAGCTGATCCTGTGTACGAATATGCGAAGAGCCCCGATCACAGACGTGCTTCGCGCCTCGACTACGGGCAATACGGCCCGTTCGCAGTGCGGTGCCAGACAAGCCGACAAAGACATCACAGTCGGGCAAGTGGCGGCTGGTGAAGCGATCGAAGTCCTGTCCCGCCCACTGCTCCCAGGCCAGCCAAAGCGGCGCCGGTAAATCGACGCGCCCGCGCAACGCCATATACGAGCTTTGCAGCCAGGATCGGCTCACGATCCGAGTCGCGGCGACGCCGGTATCGCGTAATTTGAAGTGCGGATAGCCGGAGAAAATCTGCCCCAGCACTCCGTGACGCTGCAATTCGGCAGCAAGATCGAAACTGTGAAATTTGCCGATAACGGAAAGAACGATTCGCACAAGATCGACAATAAGGTAAGGGGCAGATCGACTTGGAAAGCAACTCAAGACACAGACAGCGCGACGAGGGTAACACCATCCCTGTCGAGCCGGCTCACACCGGCTTGCTTCAGCGAGTCTGAGTCCGTTTTGTCATCCGCGAGCTTTGCGGAACCACGACAGCCTCTTCTCGCTTTTTGGGTAGGGAGATTCGATTGATCTCACGTGCCCGGATGATGCCTACAAGATAAACCACCAGCATCAGCATCATGCTGCGAGATGTCAGCGTGAACAGCATGGAGGCTGGATTGTGAAAAGGGGCGCTCAGCAACTCAGCGCACAGCAGCATGAGCCCCGCAGCCCCTCCCGTCAGCCAATACGCTGACTTGGCCCCTAAGTTCCAGGCCATCAGCAGCAAGGGCAAGGCATAAAGCGTCCATAAGCTGATCGAGGGCCCCACCGCAACATCAACAGCAAAAACAGCCAGGACCGCAGCCAGGTATCCCAGAAAGGGCGTTCTCTTGGGAATGCGACTGGAAAAAAGCCTGCCTACACCCCATCGCCCAAAGAATGTGTGCCGCTTCGGCGGCAACAGCGCCTCTTCGAGCGCCGCCTGGAGTTTCTCCGTTACCCGCCCCACTTCAAACTGAGTCTGGAAACAGTCGATTGCGCATTTGCGCATACGCTCACGGCCGTCTTCGCCGAGATCAAGCCAACGTTGCACCAAGGCGTCGATCCCCGCCTGATCATCGTTCTCGATGAAGCCCGCACCGCTGGCCTCTATCTCTCTCCAGATATTGACATTGCGAGTCGTGAGCACAGGGACGCCGGAAGCGAGCGCCTCAGCAACGACGATGCCGAAATTCTCCTGATGCGAAGGTAGGACGAAAACTTCGGCCGCATCGTAAGCTCCCCACTTGACGTCACCATTCAGCATTCCGGTAAAAGTCACCCTGGCAGAGATGCCGAGATCAGCGGCCTTGCGCTTCAGGACGGCGGCCCATCCCAGTTGGTCTGGCCCGGCAATGACCAGATGCAAATCGCTGTGCCGCATCGCAAGCTTGGCGAAGGCGGCGATCAACAAGTCACAGCCCTTTTTGGGGTGCAAGCGAGACAGATAGAGCAGGTTTCGCCGGCTTGCCAACTCTGGAAACCTGTCCAGAAAGGCGTTGCCTCGCCTGGGGGGATGTGGATCACGACCGGCTATACCGTAGCCGACCATTTTCTCTCGGACCTTGTACAGGCCAAACGATTCACGCGCGAGCACCCTCTCTTCTTCGGTCGTGAACAATACATACCTCGCATCACGCAACACGCGATATTCGGCCCACGGCCAGTACAGCCATTTTTTTAGATGTTTGAGCGGATACCGGCGCGCAAACCAGGGGTCGAGCATCCCGTGCAGGAAAATGACGTACTTTAGTCCGATACTACGGGCCAACTGGCTGACGCAGTAACCATGATGCTGCCACATTCCATGCACGATGATGATGTCGTACTGTGGGCCGTGTTCCCTCAGCCAAGGCTCAAGACGCAGCGTCAGCCCATAGTTGAACAATTTCGGCCCAAGGAAAATAACAACATCGGAACTGATTCTTGCATCCAACGTGCCGCCAGGCGCATCGAGCGTAGCCGTATGTACAGTGTGGCCCCGCTGCACCAGCTGCCGCCCTTGCTGGATAAGCCCTTCAACCGGGCCGCCCGACGCAGCATCCAGCGAGCTGATCAATTGCAGTAACTTCATCCGGGCCTTCCCCAAGGCCTGAACCGCCAGGCGAATAGCTTTAGTACTGCCAAGCGGTGATCACGATATGCGACAAAAGTCATGCGCGCACATGCATCGCCTGCAAATCTGCTCCGTCACTTGACTAGAAAGCTTTCTCGCTTTTTACCAGCTGCTTCAGCATCGGCCAGCCACCGAGGGGTTCGCCCCCGCCCCGACCAGCTTTCGCCGGTTTGAGAGCGATACTTGGCTCTAACCCCCACAGAAGCCGACTTTCTCTTGCTCTTAACCTCGGCTTTGCCATGCAAATCAGCGATCGTGATTCCGAACTGCGCCATCTTGGCTTTGATATCTGCCAAAGCCGTAGAAAATTCGGCCTGCCGAATTTCTTCCGCTTGTTTAGTCAGAGCATCAATCTGCTTTAAAATTTCGCTATATGTCGGCATTGCTCTCTCTGCAACTAAGGCGACGCCCCACCTTAGCAAGGGCGTAACTTGACAACTGATATCACAGCGCAATCGTCTTCTTGCTGTAGCAATTCAAACCCGGAGGGCGGCCTGCTCGGACAGAAACCATGCATAGGTGCTGCGCACGCCATCCTGAAGGCCAATGCGAGCCTTCCAGCCCAGGGCAGAAAGCCGAGCCACGTCCATCAGCTTGCGCGGCGTTCCATCGGGCTTAGTCAGATCCTGCGTGATTTCGCCCCGATAACCCACCACCGACTTAATCAACTCAGCCAGACTGCGAATTGTGACGTCGTCCCCTACGCCAACATTGACGAAATCGGCTCCCGAATAGTTCAGCATCAAAAACACTGAGGCATCACCCAGATCGTCGACGTGCAGAAATTCCCGCCGCGGTGTTCCAGTGCCCCACATAACGACCTCGGAACAATTCGCCACCTTGGCTTCATGGAACTTGCGAATTAGCGCCGGCATTACATGGGAGTTTTCCAGGTGAAAATTGTCTCCTGGACCGTAAAGATTCGTGGGCATCAGCGAAATGGCGTCGAAACCGTACTGCTTACGGTATGCCTGGCACATTTTGATGCCGGCAATTTTCGCGACGGCGTACCACTCGTTGGTCGGCTCCAAAGGGCCGGTGAGCAGGCAGGATTCCGGCATCGGCTGAGGTGCAAGCTTCGGATAGATGCACGACGATCCAAGAAATGCCAGCTTTTTGGCGCCATGCTGCCAAGCCGAATGAATAACATTGGTTTGAATCGCCAGGTTATCGCGGATGAATTCTGCAGGATAAATGTCGTTGGCATGAATGCCCCCGACTTTCGCGGCCGCCAGAAAGACGTACTCGGGCTTTTCATGCGAGAAAAAAGCATCGACTGCTGCCTGATTCGTCAGGTCCAGTTCGGCATGCGTTTTCAGAACGAGATTCGAGAACCCCTGCTTCTTAAGGGTGCGAACGATGGCTCCACCGGCAAGACCTCGATGGCCGGCTACATAGATCTTTGACTCTGGCGTCATCTGCTGATTCCAATGATTGATTCGCTGCTGATCTGAGCAACTCTACCGGATTTCGGCGGGCGATTAATGAGCAGGCGATGCTTGCATGCCTCGAATGCGCAACTAAAATGTGGTCGCATACCATAGGGTTGCATCCCCCACAGAACCTGCGGACGGCAAGGTGACGCAAGCCTCGAGCCGGGGGATTGGCGGTCGTATACTTCAACAGCTTTCATCCAGCAGAACTGCCTTGCATCTCACAGTCGATAAAACAACCCGCCAGGCCCGCAGCCTTTCCGCCGGCCTTGTTCACAGCCCTGCCAGCAACCGCAAGCCGCAGTGAGTACCGCCGCCCGCATTCTGTCCGGCAGCGCGGCATCATGGGCACGCATGGGCGTCACGGTTGTATCGCAACTGGCATTCGTGCCGCTGTATCTCAGCTATTGGAGTCCGGCTGAATACGGCGTGTGGCTTGCCGTACAAGCCTTACAAGTCATGACCACGCTGGTGGACATTGCCCACCTCAACTACATCAACTTCGAGTTCCTCAGAATCGGCAGCAGAAATCGCCCTGCGCTGGAGCAACTCTTCTGGACCACTATCCCGGTCGCGCTCGCAATCGGCCTAC
>JALRLM010000068.1 GCA_023254435.1 Hydrocarboniphaga sp. | reverse complement strand
ATGAGCTCACAAGAAATCCACGACATCGCCGTCGCCATCGGCATCGACCCGGCGAGCGACGTCCTGAGCGGCCTGCGCTGCGGCAAAATCTGCATCCTGGCGGACGCCGACTCGGACGGCCTGCACATCGCGACGCTGCTGTGCGCGCTGTTCCTGCGCCACTTCCGCCCGCTGGTCGCGGCCGGCCGCGTCTACATCGCGATGCCGCCGCTGTTCCGCATCGACGCCGGCAAGCAGGTGTTCTACGCGCTCGACGAGCCCGAGAAGGCCGGCATCCTCGATCGGCTCAAGGCCGAGAACAATCGAGCCAAGGTTTCGGTCACGCGCTTCAAGGGTCTGGGCGAAATGAACCCGCTGCAGCTGCGCGAAACCACCATGGCCAAGGACACGCGCCGTCTCGTGCAGCTGTCGCTGGACGAGACGCCGGCCGAAGCCGTGGTCGACATGCTGCTGAACAAGAAGCGCGCGGGAGACCGCAAGGACTGGCTGGAGCGCGAAGGCAATCGCGCCGAAGTCTGATCCGCCGCTCGCCCCGCCAATGAACGAAACCGATAGAACCCGATGAATCCCATCGACCCCAACGACACCGAACGCCTGCCGCTGCGACTGTTCGCGGAAAAGGCTTATCTCGACTATTCGATGTACGTGGTGCTCGACCGCGCGCTGCCGCACGTGGCCGACGGCCTCAAGCCGGTGCAGCGCCGCATCGTCTATTCGATGTCCGAGCTCGGCATCAACGCCACCGCCAAGCATCGCAAGTCGGCGCTGACCGTCGGTGACGTGATCGGCAAGTACCATCCGCACGGCGACTCGGCCTGCTACGAAGCCATGGTCACCATGGCGCAGCCCTTCAGCTATCGCTACCCGCTGGTCGATGGCCAGGGCAACTGGGGCAGCGCCGACGATCCCAAGAGCTTCGCCGCGTATCGCTACACCGAATCGCGCCTCACGCCGTACGCCAACGCGCTGCTGTCCGAGCTCGACATGGGCACGGTGGACTGGACGCCGAACTTCGATGGCATGCGCGATGAGCCCAAGCTGCTGCCGGCGCGGCTGCCGAACATTCTCGTCAACGGCACCATGGGCATCGCCGTGGGCATGGCGACGGATATTCCGCCGCACAACATTCGCGAACTGGCGCGCGCCTGCATTCATCTGCTCAAGCATCCGAACGCGCAGATCGAATCGCTGATGGAACACGTGCCGGGCCCGGATTATCCGACCGGTTGCGAAATCGTGTCCGAACCGCACGATCTGCTGAAGATCTACAGCACCGGCAATGGCCAGGTGCGGGCACGCGCGCGCTGGGAGCGCGAAGAAGAGTCCATCGTCATCACGCATCTGCCGCATCAGGTGTCGGGCTCCAAGATTCAGGAGCAGATCGCCGAGCAGATGCGCGCCAAGAAGCTGCCGATCGTCGAGGACGTGCGCGACGAGAGCGATCACGAGAACCCGACGCGTATCGTCATCATTCCGCGCAGCAACCGCATCGATGCCGAAGCGCTGATGGCGCATCTGTTCGCGACCACGGATCTGGAACGCAGCTACCGCGTCAATCTCAACATGATCGGCCTCGACGGCCGGCCGCGCGTGAAGAACCTGCGCGAGATTCTCACCGAGTGGATCGAGTTCCGCTTCAACACGGTGACGCGTCGTCTGAACCACCGGCTGCAGAAGGTCAACGATCGCCTGCACCTGTTGGAAGGTTTGCTGATCGCGTTCCTCAATCTCGATGAAGTCATTCGCATCATCCGCTTCGAGGACGAGCCGCGCGCCAAGCTGATGCGCACGTTTGCGCTGTCCGAAGTGCAGACCGACTACATCCTCGACACGCGACTGCGCCAGTTGCAGCGCCTCGAGGAGATGAAGATCAAGGGCGAGCAGGCCGAGCTCGAAGCCGAGAAGCAGGGCCTGGAAGAACTGCTGGGCGACGAAGGCAAGCTCAAGCAGCTGATCGCCGGCGAGATCAAGGAAGACGCCAAGACCTACGGCGACGAGCGTCGCTGCCCGATCAACGCCAAGCCGCCCGCGGTGGCGCTGGCGCCGACCGAGATCGTGCCGGCCGAAGCCGTCACCGTGGTGATTTCCAAGGCCGGCTGGATCCGCGCCGGCAAGGGCCACGAGCTCGATCCGACCGCGCTGTCCTACAAGGCCGGCGACGAGTACCTGGCACATGCCACCGGCAAGACCAACCAGCTGCTGATCCTGCTCGACAGCAAGGGGCGCTGCTACACGCTGAATCCGCGCGAGCTGCCGTCGGCGCGTTCGCAGGGCGAGCCGGTGACCACCAAGCTCGACCTGCAGGACGGTGCGCGCATCGCCGCGCTGCTGATGGGCGAGGAGGCCGACCGCTACGTGCTCGGCAGCACCGACGGCTACGGCTTCGCCACCAAGCTCGGTGAACTGCAGGCGCGCAACAAGGCCGGCAAGGCCGTGATCACGCTCGAAGGCGCTCCGCTGCCGCCGGCGATCACGCGCGATGCTTCGGGCGACCGCTTCGCCATCGTCACCGCCGAAGGCCGGCTGCTGGTGTTCGCCATCGGCGAACTGCCCGAACTGGCCAAGGGCAAGGGCAACAAGCTGGTCACGCTGAAGGGCGAAGATCGCATCGTCGCCAGCTGCGTGGTGCCGGCGAATGCCTCGCTGGTGGTGACCAGCGGCAAGCGCACGCTGACGCTCAAGCCCTCGGACGTCGCGGCCTACACCGGCGCACGCGCTTCGCGCGGCAATCACCTGCCGCGCGGCTACCAGACGGTGGAGCGCATCGCGCCGGCGCTGCCGGAGGCCAAGGCCTAGCCAAACTCCGCGAGCGGCGGGAATTCCGCCGCGAGGAGGGTGCCGCAAGGTTCGGCCGCCGCCGCTTGATTCGGCGATTTTCAGCCCCAATACATTCGGAACCGGGTATCTCCTAGACGCTGTCTGCCCTTCCACCGTTCACAGCCTTCCAAAGCCATGAAACGCATCGTCCTGTTCCTGATCACCAATCTGGCCGTGATGTTCGTGCTGTCGATCGTCGCGTCGCTGCTGGGCGTCGATCGCTTTCTGACCGCCAACGGGCTCAATCTGGGCGCGCTGCTGGTGTTCTCCGCCATCTTCGGCTTCGGCGGCTCCATCATCTCGCTGCTGATGTCGAAGTGGATGGCCAAGCGCTCCACGGGCGCGCAGGTCATCACCGAACCGCGCAACTCCGCCGAAATGTGGCTGCTCAACACGGTGGAGCGCCAGGCCCGCGCGGCCGGCATCGGCATGCCCGAAGTCGCCGTCTACGACGCGCCCGAGCCCAATGCCTTCGCCACCGGCGCCAACAAGAACGCGGCGCTGGTCGCGGTCAGCACCGGCCTGCTGCGCAACATGAGCCAGGACGAGGTCGAGGCCGTGCTGGGCCATGAGGTGAGCCACATCGCCAACGGCGACATGGTCACGCTCACGCTGATCCAGGGCGTGGTCAACACCTTCGTGATGTTCCTGTCGCGCGTGATCGGCTACGTGGTCGACCGCGCCGTGTTCAAGACCGAACGCGGCACCGGCCCCGGCTACTTCATCACCGTGATGGTGACGCAGATCCTGTTCGGCATCCTGGCCTCGATGATCGTGGCCTGGTTCTCGCGCCAGCGCGAGTTCCGCGCCGACGCCGGCGGCGCGCACCTGGCCGGCAAGCGCAAGATGATCGCCGCGCTGCAGAAGCTCGGTGGCGGCGTCGCCTCCACGCTGCCGCCCCAGCAGATGGCGTTCGGCATCGCCGGCGGCGTCAAGGAATGGTTCTCGACGCATCCGCCGATCGAAGCCCGCATCGCCGCGCTGCAGGCCGCCAAGGGCTGAGCCGCAGCGGGAGCTGCCATCGAAGCAAAGTGAAAAAGGGCGGCCGCGAGGTCGCCTTTTTTGCTGGGCCGTCGCCGCGCGCCTACTGGCCCAGGCCAGCCTTGACCTCGGCCTTGAGTTGCGGTGCGGCGACCTGCGGTGCCGCCGTGACGCTCGCCGCATTGCGCAGGCCCGACGGCGGCACGATGGGTCCGGCGCCGGCCAAGGGGCTGTTGGGCGCCTGCGTCGGCGGCGTGCGTCCGCCCTCGGTCGGTCCCTTGGCGCCGCCGTTGCCTTTCAGGTGCAGGTCCTTGAGATCGCGGTCGGTCACGGCGGTGCCGTTGATCTTGTCGCGGTTGGGGTTGATCAAGCCGCCCCCGGCTGCGGTACCCAGGCCGCGCCGGGCGTCGTTGTGCTCCTTGGGTGTCAGCAGCACGCCGCTGGGCTGGCCGGATTGCGGATCGGGGTCGACGGTGCCGCCGCCACCGGCCTGCAGGCCGACGTGGCGCTGGGCCCGGCTGGCTTCGCTGCCGCCGAGCCGGCCGCCGGTGGCGTTGGATAGCTCCGTGCCGCTGCCGCGCTCCTTCTCCATGCCCGGCGCGCGCGGCGTGCCTGAGGATTCGGTCGGGTGATGTTCGCCGTTGAGGGTGAATTCGCCGTCCAGGCCCAGGTGCTCGATGGGCTGGTCGTCGGCCGCCGCCGTGTCGCCGCCCTGGCTGTCGTCGCTACCGTCGTCGTCATTGTCGTCGCTGCCTGAGCCTGAGCCGGAACCCGAACCGCCGCCGCCCGATGCGCTTTGCGTGCCGTCGCTGCCCGACCCCTGGCCACCGCCCTGGCTGCTACCGCCGCCGCCTTTGCCGCGATCGGAGGCGCCGGCCGCGTCGTTGCCGACCGGGGCGCCGGCGCGGCTGCTCGTGGAAGCGCCGATCGGACCGCCCGAGGTGGCGCCACCGGCGCCGTGATGACCGCCATTGGGGGCAATGCCGTCGCTGCCATGGCGCAGGCTGCCCGAGGCGACGGACCCGCCCAGATTCACCGGCGCCTGCGCTCCGGCGCCGATAGGGCCGGTCTGGGCGCGGCCGGCCGCCTGGCTGGCCTCGGAGCGGCCCGAGCCCAGCTGCTCGGCCTTGTGTGCTTCGATGATCGGATCCACGGTCCGGGCGATCAGGCGCTCCGCCTGCTGGCCGATGACGCCTTCGCGGACGATGCGGTCGATCAGCTGCTCGCCGATGGCGCTGTCGGCCTCGCCCGCCTGCTGGAGCCGCCCCTGGGCCTTGATGAGCGCGCGAGAGACCCGGCCGGCCTGGTTTGCCGCGTGTGCCGGGAGCTGGGCGGCGCGTTCGGGGCCGACCAGATTCTCGACCTCGACGAGACCCACCAGCGCGTCCGCCGCGCCGCCTTCGCTGCCGTCGGTGAGTTTGCGGCGGTCGATCTCCGCAGCCACGCGCTGCATGTCCGATGCGCTGGCGCCCACCCATTGCAGGCGCGCGGCCGATTCGACGATGAGCTTGGCGGTGGCCTGCGCATGCGGATCGCCGGCGAGCACGCGCGTCGCCAGTTCCGTGGCGCTGGCGGTGCTCATGCCGATGCTTTCGAGCTCGGAGACCATCCTGGCCAGGTTGGCCTTGCTCGCCTGCGACGAGGCTGGTGTGGCGGGCTTGGCCGGCGCGGCGGTGGCGCCAGGGCTCCAGGCGCTGGTGGTCACCACCAGGGCGATGGCGAGCAGGCGCGTCGACGCGACGCTAGGCAGGTGCCAACGGGGCGCGGCTTGCAGGGGCATGCGAGGTCTCCTTGTTCTGCGGGGACTCGCAAGCTAAGTCGAAGGCCTGGGCGTGGCCGGACGGATTCGCGACCGTTTTCCGACCATTTGCGGCGTAAACGAAAAACCCCGCATCAGCGGGGTTTTTCACGGCTGGCGAGGGCCGGTCAGGGCTTGGCTTCGGCGGGTGCCGCAGGCGCTGCGGGCGGCTGGGTGGCCGCTTCGTCCTCGTCGTCGAAGTCGAAGTCCTCCTGCGGCGGATTGCCGTCGTAGACCAGGCTCTGGCGACGCTCCAGATAGGCCGTGCGGATGAACACGTACGGGTCGAGCTGCTCCTGCAGGATGTGATCGGTCTGCAGCAGCTTGGAGCGGTCGTCCACGGCTTCGAGTCCGGCCAGCGCGATACGGTCCCACCAGGTCAGCTTGTCGGTGTACTGCGCGAGTTCGGTCCAGTTGTCGCCGACGCGGCCGACCAGGTCGCGATTGGTGGTCGGACCCAGCAGCGGCAGCATCAGATACCAGCCCTGGCCCACGCCCCAGTGGCCGAAGGTCTGGCCCAGGTCCTCGTCGTGCGCGGGCAGGCCCTGCGAGGTCGCCACGTCGATGAAGCCGGCGAGGCCGATGGTGGTGTTGAGCACGAAGCGCAGCGTGTCCTGGCCGCTCTGCTTGAACTTGCCCTGCAGCAGGTCGTTGACGATCGTGGTGGGGTAGAACAGGTTGTCGAAGAAGTTGCTGATGCCCAGGCGCGCGGTGTTAGGCAGCACCCAGACATAGGCGCGCGATACCGGACGCAGCACGTATTTGTCGGCCGACATGTTGAAGGCATAGATCGGCCGGTTGATGCGCTCCAGCGGGTCGGCGGGGTCGTAGGTCGGCGAATGCGCGCAGCCGACCAGTACCAGCGCGGGCAGAAGGGCGGCGACCAGCCGGCGGCAGCTTGCGGACAGCGTGTATGACATCGTTTCCCCCGACTCCCCGTCGCGGCGATC
>JALRLM010000033.1 GCA_023254435.1 Hydrocarboniphaga sp. | reverse complement strand
CATGGGCACGATGGGCTTCGGCCTGCCGGCGGCGATTGGTGCCGCCTTCGCCTGCCCGGACAAAGTGGTTATCGACATCGACGGCGACGCCAGCATCCGCATGAACTTCGGCGAGCTGGAAACCGCGACCACCTACGGCGTGCCGGTGAAGATCGTGGTGCTCAACAACTTCGGCGACGGCATGGTCAAGCAGTGGCAGCGCCTGTTCTTCGAATCGCGCTACGCCGGTTCGGACAAGGGCCTGCACCGCAAGGACTTCATCAAGTCCGCCGAAGCCGACGGTTTCGCTTTCGCCAAGCGCGTGGAGCACAAGACCGACCTCGATCGCGTAGTGCGCGAATTCATCGAGTTCGACGGCCCGGCCTTCCTCGAAGTCATCATCGATCCGGTCGCCAGCGTCTATCCCATGGTGGGTCCGGGTATGACCTACGAGCAGATGATCACCGGCGACTGGATTCCCACGCGCTCGGTCAGCAAGCCCGCCGGCAAGGTCGACAAGGCCGATCTGTTCTGACGGCAGGCGATCATCGATGGTGTGTCCAAAGAGCCCGGCCCAGCCGGGCTCTTTCGTCATGGGAAGCGCGACCGGGCGGGGCTAGAATCGGGGAATAAACATTCACGAGTGCCCGGAGGCAGACGATGAGCGAAGCAACCATCATCACCACGATCGACAACGGCGTCATGACCGTGCGCCTGAACCGCGCCGATCGCAAGAACGCGCTCACGGGGCAGATGTATTCGGCCATGACCGAGGCCTTTCGCGCCGCCGCGAGCGATGACGCCGTGCGCGTGGTACTGGTGACCGGCACCGCCGACAGCTTCTGCGCCGGCAACGATCTGGTCGACTTCCTGCAGAACACGCCCACCGACGTCGAAGCGGCGCCGGTCATGCAGTTCATGCGCACGATGTCGGCCTTCGCCAAGCCCGTCGTCGGCGCGGTCAACGGCATCGCCATCGGCATCGGCGTGACCATGCTGCTGCACTGCGACCTCGTCTACGCCGCCGAGGGCTCGCGCTTCCAGCTACCGTTCGCCAACATCGGCATCTGCCCGGAATTCGGCTCCACGCTGCTGCTGCCGATGATGGTCGGCCACGCCCGCGCCGCCGAACTGTGCCTGCTCGGCGAGATGTTCAACACGCAGGTGGCGCAGGAAATGGGCATCGTCAACGCCGTGCTGCCGGCCGATCAGCTGCAGGCGCATGCGCTCGCGCAGGCCGGCAAGCTCGCTCGGCAGCCGCCGAATGCCCTGCGCACGACCAAGGCGCTGCTCAAGCGATGGACGCAGGACCGCATGCCCGACGTCATCCGCCAGGAAGCCGGGGCCTTCATGCCCATGCTCAAGATGCCCGAAGCGCAGGAGGCGATGAATGCCTTCCTGCAGAAGCGCAAGCCGGACTTCTCCAAGTTCAAGTAAAAAGCAGCGCCAACGAAAAAGGCCGGCATTTGCCGGCCTTTTTCGTTGCTGCGGACGGCCGCGCCTACTGCACGCGCTCCAGCACCGTCGCCACGCCCTGGCCCATGCCGATGCACATCGTGGCCACACCGTAGCGCGCATTCTTCTCGTTGAGCACGTGAGCAAGCGCGCCGGTGATGCGCGCGCCCGAGCAGCCCAGCGGATGACCCAGCGCGATGGCGCCGCCCTTGATGTTGATGCGATCCGTGCGCTCGGTGAGCTTGAGATCCTTGATCACCGCCAGCGACTGCGCGGCGAAGGCCTCGTTGAGCTCGAAGTAGTCGACATCCTTGATGTCGACGCCCGCACGCTTGAGCGCCTTCTGCGTCGCCGGCACCGGACCGATGCCCATGATCGACGGATTGCAGCCCGCCGACGCCATGCCGATGATGCGCGCGAGCGGCTTGAGCCCCAGGGCCTTGGCCTTCTCCTCGCTCATGATCAGCGTGCACGAAGCGCCATCGGAGATCGCCGAGCTGTTGCCGGCCGTGACCGAACCCTTGGGATTGAACGCGGGCCTGAGACCCAGCAGCGAGTCCAGGCTGGCGTCCTGGCGCACCACCTCGTCGAAGTCGACGACGATGGGCGCACCGTCGGCGTCATGGCCTTCGGTGGCGACCATCTGGTTCTTGTACTCGCCGTTCTTCCAGGCCGCGAACGACTTCTGGTGCGAAGCGAGCGCGAACTCGTCCTGGGTCTTGCGATCGATCTGATGCGTCTGCGTGAGCATTTCGGCGGTCAGGCCCATCATCGCCGCCGCCTTGGCGGTGTTGATCGACATTTCGGGCGAGCCGTCGAAGCCGTGCGTCATCGGCACGTGGCCCATGTGCTCGACGCCGCCGCAGATGAAGGTGTCGCCGATGCCGGCTTCGATCTGCGCCGCCGCGATGTGGATGGCCGTCATCGACGAGCCGCACAGGCGGTTCACGGTCTGGCCCGAAACGGTCTGCGGCAGGCCGGCGAGCAAAGAGGCGTTGCGCGCAATGTTGAAGCCCTGCTCCAGCGTCTGGATCACGCAGCCCCAGATCACGTCCTCGACGTCGGACGGCTTCACGGCGGGATTGCGCTTGAGGATTTCCTGCATCAGATGCGCCGACAGCACTTCGGCGCGCACATTGCGGAACACGCCGCCCCTGGAACGTCCCATGGGCGTGCGGATCGCATCGACGATGACTGCTTGGTTAGCCATTGCTATGTCACTCCAGTCGTAAGCGCGAGGCTTACTTCGAATAGAAAGTCTTGCCCTCGGCGGCCATCTTCTTCATCGACTCGGTGGGCTCGTAGAGCTTGCCGAGGTGCGCGAACCGGGCGCACTTGTCGAGGATGGTCTTCATACCGACGGTGTCGGCGTACTTGAGCGCGCCACCGCGGAACGGAGGAAAGCCGATGCCGTAGACCAGACCCATGTCGGCTTCGGCCGGCGTCTCGACGATGCCGTCGTCGAGGCAGCGCACGGTCTCGATGATCATCGGCAACATGTGACGATCGACGATCTCCTCCTCGCTCATCTCGACCACGCCCTTGGGCTGCACGGGCTTGAGCAGCTCATAGGTGCTCGCGTCGGCGACCTTCTTGGGCTTGCCCTTGGGATCGGTTTCGTACTTGTAGAAGCCGATGCCATTCTTCTGGCCGAAGCGCTTGGCTTCATACATCACGTCGAGCGCCGAGCGCTCGGACGGCGCCATTCGGTCCGGATAACCGGCGGCCAGAACCTCGCCGACATGATGGCTGGTATCGATACCGACCACGTCCTGCAGATAAGCCGGGCCCATGGGCCAGCCGAACTTCTCCATCGCCTTGTCGATCTTCACAAAGTCGGCGCCATCGCGCAGCGCGGCCAGGAAGCCGAAGAAGTACGGAAACAGGATGCGATTGACGAGAAAACCCGGGCAGTTCTTCACCACGATCGGGGTCTTGCCCATGGTGCTGGCGTAGGCCGACACCGTGGCGATGGCTTCCTTGCTGGTCTTGGCGCCGTAGATGACCTCGACCAGCGGCATGCGATGCACGGGATTGAAGAAGTGCATGCCCAGGAAGTTCTCGGGAGCCTTCACCGCGGTGGCGAGATCGTCGATGGAGATCGACGAGGTATTCGACGCGATGATGGTGCCCGGCGCGACCGCGGCTTCCACCTCGGCCAGCACCGACTTCTTGATCTTGGGATTCTCGACCACGGCCTCGACGACGATATCGACGGCGCCGAAGTCGCTGTAGCTCAGCGTCGGGCGGATCGACGCCAGCACGGCACCGGCTTTCTCGGGCTTGAGCTTCTTGCGCTCCACTTCCTTGGACAGGAGCTTGTTGGCCTCGGACATGCCGAGCGCCAGCTGCTTCTCGGCGATGTCCTTCATCGTCACCGGCACGCCCTTGACGGCGCTGGTGTACGAAATGCCGCCACCCATGATGCCGGCGCCCAGCACCGCGCCGTGCTTGACCGGCCTGGCGATCTTGGACGCCGACTTCGCCTTCTTCTTGAGCAGCTGGTCGTTGAGGAAAATGCCGATCAGCGCGTCCGACACCGTGGTCTTGGACAGCTTGGCGAAGCCCGCGGCCTCGATCTTGAGCGCCTCGTCACGGCTCTTGCCGGCGGCCTTCTGGATCACCTTCACGGCTTCGAGCGGCGCCGGCATGTTCGGGCCGGCCTGCTGGGCGACGAAGCCCTTGGCGGTCTCGAACACCATCATCGCTTCGATCTGGTTGAGCTTGAGCGGGCCCATCTTCTGCGCGCGACGCGCCTTCCAGTCGAGCTTGCCTTCGATCGCCAGATTGAGCGTCCTGAGCGCGGCTTCACGCAGCTTGTCGGGCGCCACTACGCCGTCGACGGCGTGCACTTTAAGCGCGGCCTCGGGCTTCTGCTGGGTGCCGGCGGCGATCCACTCGATGGCGTTGTCGGCGCCGACCAGGCGCGGGAAGCGCGTGGTGCCGCCGAAGCCCGGAATGATGCCGAGCTTGACCTCGGGGAAGCCGATCTGCGCCGCCGTGCTCATCACGCGGTAGTCGGTGGACAGGCACATTTCGAAGCCGCCGCCCAGCGCAAAGCCGTTGATCGCGGTTACGCTGGGAAACGGCAGGTCCTCGATCGCGCTGAACGACAGGTTGGCGTTGAGGCCCCAGGCCGCGATCTCCTCTTCGGAGAGTTCGAACAGCTTGCCGAACTCGGTGATGTCGGCGCCGACGATGAAGACGTCCTTGGCACTGGTGACGATCAGCCCCTTGATCGAACCGTCCTTGGCGAGCGCGGCGGCCGCAGCGGCCAGCTCTTCGACGGTGCG
>JALRLM010000002.1 GCA_023254435.1 Hydrocarboniphaga sp. | reverse complement strand
AAAGCCCGCGGGCTTTGCGTCACCGCCCACTCGCCGAAGTCGGGCCAGATGCGGCGAGCACGAATCAATTTGAGGAACACGCAATGGGAATGAACATAGGAAGCGGCAGCGGCTCGGGCGATCCCGAAGTCGTCGTCGACGTCAACACCACGCCGCTGATCGACGTGATGCTGGTGCTGCTGGTGATGCTGATCATCACCATCCCGATCCAGACGCACGCGGTGAAGCTGGACATGCCGCAGGCGAACACCCCGCCGACGGATGCGGTACCGCCGCCGACCGTGGATATCGAAGTCGACTTCGACGGCACCATCCTGTGGAACGGTACGCCGATGGATCGCAACGCCATCGAAGCGCAGTTCCGCGCCGAAGGCCGTACGCCGGTCGAGCAGCAGAGCGAGTTCCACATTCGCCCGAACAAGCTGGTCGAGTACAAGTACGTCGCCGGCGTGCTGGCGAGCGCGCAGCGCAACAACGTGACGAAGATCGGCATCGTCGGCAACGAACAATTCATGTGAGGACCGCCATGAACCACAACACCCGAATCAAAGCCGCACGCCTGCCGGCGCTGCTGCTCATGCTGGCCCTGCAGGCCGGCGCCTATGCCGCCGACAAGGCGCCGACCATCAGCGCCGAAGTGGGCAAGCCGCTGCAGGAAGCGCAGAAGGCCCTGCAGGCCAAGCAGTACAAGGAAGCCGCGGAACAGATCAAGAAGGCCGAGAGCGCCGGCAAGATCTCGTCCTACGAGGCGTATCTGATCAGCCGCCTGAAGGCTTCGGCCGCACTGGGCCAGGGCGACTACAAGTCCGCGCTGAGCGCCTACGAGGCCGTGCTGGCCTCGCCGGAGCTGCCGGCCGGTGAGAAGGTGCAGACGCTCGACGCCTACGTGAAGCTGGCCTACAGCGCCAAGGACTACGCCAAGACCGCCGACGCCATCAAGCAGTACAAGGCCGCCGGTGGCACCAGCGCCACCACCATCGGCCTGTACGCGCAGAGCCTGTATCTGGCCGGCCAGTACAAGGAAGCCAGCGCCGAGCTGACCAAGCAGATCGAAGCGCTCGAAGCGGCGGGCCAGAAGCCCACCGATACGCAGCTGCAGCTGCTGGCTTCGTGCGCGCTCAAGCAGAACGACATGACGGCCTACGCCGCCGCGCTCGAAAAGCTCGTCGTCTACGATCCCAAGCCCGACACCTGGCTCGACCTGATCGTGCGCACCAGCACACAGCCCGGCTTCTCGCAGAACCTCACGCTCGACGTGTACCGTCTGCGCCAGGCCACCGGCACCATGAGCAAGGCCGGCGACTACATGGAAGCCGCGCAGCTCGCGCTGCAGGCCGGCTATCCGGCCGAAGCGCAGGCGCTGGTCGACGAGGCCTATGCCAAGAAGCTGTTCGGCGAGGGCCCGGACGCCGCGCGTCACCAGCGCCTGAAGGACCTGGTCGCCAAGAAGCTGGCCGAGGACAAGACCACGCTGGCCGAAGGCGAGAAGGCCGCCGCCGCGCAGGCGACGGGCGACGCGCTCGTGGCCACGGGCTACAACCTCGTCACGCACGGTCAGGGCGACAAGGGCGTCGCGCTGATGGAGCAGGGCATCGCCAAGGGCGGTCTGAAGTCGGCCGACCAGGCCAAGCTGCACCTGGGCATCGCGCAGCGACTGGCCGGCAAGAAGGCCGAAGCCAACAAGACGCTCGCCACCGTCGGCGGCAGCGACGGCAGCAAGAACATCGCCAGGCTCTGGACGCTGTTGAAGTAAAGCGCCGAGAGCAGCGCCGAGAGAAACGGGCTCGGCCGATTCGTCACCCGTCCACGGGCACGAATCGGCCGGGCTTTTTTCGTTGCGCGAGGTTTCGCGCCTCAACTCCACCCAGGCTGCTAGAGTCCGGGCGTGCGCCGGCGGCAGCGGCGACTCAGGGAGGAGGGGACATGGACAAGGGACTGGGCTCGCAGAGCCTGGACGCGGCGCATGCTCGCGCGCCCGATGCGGTCGTCGTGACGGCGTGGCCCGACTGCGACGGGATGCGATGCGCGACGACCTCGCGCCGCGCCCCGACGCGCTGACGTCGGATCGCATCGGACATGCGCCTGCTGCGCCGTATCGCGCTGGCTGTCGGTGATCTGCTGCGCTTGCTGGTGCTCGGCGCGTTTCCGCTGGGCAGTCTGCTGGTGCTTTTTCTGGGCCTGGGCTGGGCCGATCAGGGCCAGGACGTGCTGCGGCTCGCGGTGGAGCAGCATCGGGAGGGCGGCAGCGACTATCTGCTCTGGGGCATGTGGTTCGGCACGCTGAGCCTGGCGCTGTCGATCTGGTTCACGCTGCGCACGCTGCTGGGCGTGCAGTACGCGCTGTTCCCGATGGCTTATGCCGCCAATGGCCGGATACGCCGCTACACACCGCGCATCGCCGGCATGGCGGCGCCGCTGATCGTGGCCTGGGTGCTGCGCGATTTCGACGGCATCAAGGCCTGGCCCGCGTTGTTCTGCGTGCAGGCCGCGCTGGTGCTGATGTTCACGATCGTGCGGCGCCGCTGCATGAACTGGCTGCAGGGCGATGCGCGCGGCGTCGTCGACGCGCCGCTGCCGCAGCCGCACGAGCTGCATCGCGTGCTGCTGTCGGTGAGCTTCTGGGCCGGGCTCGTGACTTTCGGCGTGCTGTTGGTGTTCGCCTGCATGCCCGTGGATGCGCCGCGCGTGTTCGGCAGCGCGGCGGCGATCACGGTGGCTCTGGCCAGCATCAACTTCTTCGGCAGCCTGGGACTCACGCACTGGCCGCTGGCGTTCTCGGTGCCGCCGCTGGCGATTCCGGCACTGGTCGCGGCCGCGCTGGTCAGTCGCTGCAACGACAATCACCTGGGTGAGCCGGCCGCGGTCGCCGGACCATCGCTGCAGACTCAGACCGTGGCCGAGCGCTTCGGGCAGTGGCGCGACGCGCACGGGCGCAGCGCCGGTGCCGGTGCCGACTACATCGTCGTCGCCTCCGAGGGCGGCGGCATTCGCGCCGGTTTCTGGACCGCGGCCGTCATGAGCGAGTTGCAGCGGCAGGTTCCGGGTTTCGACGATCGCGTGTTCGCGCTCAGTGGCGTATCGGGCGGCAGCGTCGGTCTGGCCGCCTGGCTGACGGCCGACATCGCCCAGCGCAAAGGCGCCACCGCCTTGCCTTACGCGGGCTGCGACGCGGTCGACGGCATGGCGGTGGATCTGCTCGCGCCCGTGCTGGGCGGCATGCTCTATTACGATCTGCTGCAGCGTTTCCTGCCGATACTGCCGCTGATCGGCAACCGCTTCGATCGCTCCAGGGCACTCGAGCGCGGGCTCGAGCAGGCCTATGCCGATTGCGCGGGCCAGGCGATGCAGCAGACGCTCGGCACGCTGTATCACGACGCGCCGGGCCTGCCGTCGCTGTTGCTCAATGCGACCGTGGTCGGCACCGGCAGCCGCGCCCTGCTGAGCAATCTCGATGCGCGCGATTTCACCGACGTGCCCAATCTCATGCGGCCCGAATGCTCGACGGCCCAGCAGGCGCTTTCGGGGCTCGCGCATCACAGCGCGCGCTTTCCGATCGTGAGTCCGGCAGGGCGCGTCGAGCAGCGTGGCGAGGGTGTCGAATGCGGCGGCAAGCTGCCGTCCGAGATTGAAGTCAGCGGCAAGCTCGTGCCGCAGACCGGGCGCAATCCGGGCGATGCGGTAGCGCGGCTCGTCGATGGCGGCTACTTCGAGAACGCCGGCATCAGCACCGCGATGGAACTCGTCCATGCGGTGCAGCGTTCGAGTGCGCCCGAGCCATCCGTGAAGGCGCCGCCGCCCAGGCCGGTGCTGCTGGTGCTGCGCAACGATCCCGGTGCCCCGGCGTTCTGCAAAACCGTGGATACCGAAGGGCATCGCTGCTGCGATCTGTCGCAGGCCGGTGAGCCGACGCTGGCTGGGCGCCTGCCCAAGCCCAGCCCCTTGCTGCACGAGGTCGCCTCGGTGCTGGCCGGGCTCTACAACACGCGAGCCGCGCATGCGCGGCTCGCGGCGCACGACGCACTTGCGCAGATGAAGGGCTACGACGGCCTGGTCTGCGACATCGTGATCCGGGACGAGATCGAGGAAGTGATCGAGGACGGGAAAAGGTACGAGAAAAAGGGCTTTGTGCCGCCACTGGGCTGGTCGCTGTCGGCCGAGGCGACGCAGCGGATGCACCGGCAGGCGCACGATCGTGTCAGCGAGGTGCGCGACGCGCTCGCCGAAGGAGTGCCCAATGCGCGCTGACGAGCGGGGTCCGCGCCTGCGGCGGGCCTGGACGCTGGCCTACGCTGGCGCGCTGCTGGTGCTTGCGCTGGGCATGGGCTGGAATCTGATCGCGGGCCAGGGCTGGCGCGTGCTCGATTGCCCCATCACCGACCTGCAACTGCAGGCCGATCGCGCGCTCTGGTTCACCACCTACAAGCAGTGCTGGAGCCACGAGGCTGGCCAGGATCTGATCTCGCCGCCGCTGGCGGGGCACCTGACAGCCGACAGCTTCGGCATCGCGCCGGGTTACGGCCTGGCGCTGGTGCTGCTGACCATCGCGGTGACCTGGCCCTGCCATCGGTGGCTGCGGCACTGGGCCTGCGTGCCGGCGGTGGCGGCGGCCCTGTTCGACGGGCTCGAGAACGGCCTGCTGTTCCAGGCTGGCGCAGGCGCCAAGGCGCATCGGCTGCCGGCTGCGCTGATCGAACATCTGAGCATGGTGGCGACGATCAAGTGGAGCCTGCTGGCCACGAGCTGCCTGGTGCTGGCGCTGTTCGTCAGCCTGCAGAGCCTGGGTGTCTGGCATCGGCTCAGGCCGCGCGCGCTGTGGGGTCCGGCGCGCATCGCCGGCGGCTTCACCCTGGGCTGGCTGTCGTCGGCGCTGTTGCTGCTCGCGATGGCTTCGGCGCTGACGGGCGCGCTGCTCGGATTGCAGCTACGGCTCGTCCTGGCGATCGGCCCGCTGGCTTTGGGGGCGGCGCTGCTCGTGCTGCCGCTGTGGCTGCGAGGTCGCCGCGTGGAGCGCGAGGCCGAGCCGTCGTGAAGCCGAGCGTCTCGGCGCGCGGGCCAAAGCCTCAGGGCCAGACGAAGGACACGCGCGCCGACTTGCCGGCCGCCACCTGCGTCGTCGAGGTTTTTTCCTGCTCGGCATAGCGCGCGCTGACGCGGTACTGACCGGACGGCAGATCGGCGAGCAGGTAGGGGCCCTGCGAGACCACGTCGAGCACGGTGGCGCCGGCGGCATCGCGGATGGTCACGGGGACCGACGACAGGTAGACGTTGCGGCCGTCCTGCAGGCCCGTCAGCGTCACCGACAGCGAATAGCGCGACGCGGCGGCCTTGATCGCGGCCGATTCGTCGGCGCCGATGCCGCCGCTGATGTACGGAACGCCGGCATCGGTGTTGACCGCCGGCAGGGCCGGCTGTGGCGTCGACGCGGCGACGGCCGCCACGGGTTCGACGATCACGCCATCGATGGCCGGCGGGGTCGATGCCGCCGCCGGCATCGCAGCGGCTGCCGGCGTCGACGGCGCGCCCGAATTCGCCTGCGGCCAGGCCAGCGACAGGCGCTGCGGTTTGGTGCCAACGGTGACCGAAACCCGCTTGGCCTGTCCCTGGTAGTCGCCGCTGACCTCGTAGCGGCCCGGCGGTAGTCGGGCCAGCAGGTACGGACCGTCGCTGGTCACGCTGAGCACGGTCTTGCCGGTCGCGTCGCGAATGGTGACCGGCACCGCCGACAGATAGACCTCTTGGCCCTGAGCCGCTGCGTGCGCCGACAGCAGGATACTGAGTGGATACTGGTCGCGTACCGCCTTGATCGCCGCCGATTCGTCGGCGCCGATGCCGCCGCTCAGGTAGCTCACGCTGCCCTGCGTCTGCACGGCCGGCAGCGCGGACTGCGCCGTCGCGACGCCGGGCAACATCAGCAGCATCAAAACCAGAGCCGCCGCGCGGCTCGATGCGGGGTAGGGGTTCATCGCAGATCCTCGTCGGAAGCGGCAAGCATTGCAGCGCGGCGTAGATGGCTCGCGCATGAACCTGCCGTGGCCTAGCGCTCGTCGTCCGCGATGAGCCGTGGCGCCGGCGGCGGCGCGTGGCGGGCGAACTGCGCGAGCAGATCGGCCGCGTCGGTGGACACCAGCAGATTGGCGCGCTGGGCGGGCTTGAGAAAACCCTGCTCGACCACGTGATCGAGAAAGCGCGTGAGGCCGTCGTAGAAGCCGCGCACGTCGAGCAGGCCCAGAGGCTTGGCGTGGTGGCCGAGCTGGCTCCAGGTCCAGATTTCGAACAGCTCCTAGAAGGTGCCGATGCCACCGGGCAAAGCGATGAAACCGTCGGAGAGTTCGGCCATGAGCGCCTTGCGCTCGTGCATGGAGCCGACCACGCGCAGGTCGGAGAGCCCACCGTGGGCCACCTCGCGATCGACCAGCGAACGCGGAATGACGCCGATGACTTCGCCGCCGGCCTGCTGCGCGGCGTCCGCGACCGCGCCCATGAGACCCACCGAGGCGCCGCCGTAGACCAGGCCGATGCCGCGCTGCGCCAGCAGCCTGCCGAGGCCGGCCGCGACCTCACGGTATTCGGCGTGCACGCCGGGGCTGGAACCGCAGAAGACACAGAGACGACGCATGCGGAACGACTCGTCGGTGGGCTGGGCCCGGACTTTACCGGTCCGCGTCGTTCGCTGCGCGAAAGGCTCAGGCTTGCCTGATATCGGGTTTGCCAACCGCCAGCGAGCGCTGCGCTGTGGTCGTCGCCGCCGGTTTCTTCGCAACGGCGGCGTCGGTGTTCGCAGGCCGGCGATGGAACAGCCGATCCAGCGCGAGGTAGACCACGGGCGTGGTGAACAGGGTCAGCAGCTGGCTCAGCAGCAGGCCACCGACGATGGCGAAGCCCAGCGGCTGGCGCAGTTCCGAGCCCATGCCGAGGCTGAACATGAGCGGCACCGCGCCGAGCAGCGCGGCCAGCGTGGTCATGATGATGGGACGAAAGCGCACCAGGCAGGCCTTGTGCACGGCCTCCAGCGGCGACAGGCCCTCTTCGCGCTGCGCGTGCAGGGCGAAGTCCACCATCAGGATGCCGTTCTTCTTGACGATGCCGATCAGCAGCACGATGCCGATCATGGCCATGATCGAGAAATCGAAGCCGAAGGCCGACAGCATCCAGATCGCCCCGATGCCGGCCGAGGGCAGGGTGGACAGAATCGTCAGCGGATGCACGAAGCTTTCGTACAGCACACCGAGGATGATGTAGACCGCCAGCAGCGCGGTGAGGATCAGCACCGGCTGGCTCTCCAGCGAGTCCTGGAAGGCCTGCGCGTTGCCGCGGAAGCTGCCCGTGTATTCGGCGGGCATGCCCATTTCGGCCTGTAGTTCCTGCACCATCGTCACCACGTCGCCCAGCGCGAAGCCCGGCGCGAGGTTGAACGAGATGTTGGCCGACGGAAACAGACCGTCGTGCGCGATCGACAGCGGACCAGCCGCCGTGGGCTGCACGCTGGCCAGCGAGGACAACGGCACCATCTGGCCGGTCAGCGGCGAGCGCAGACGGAAGTAGTCGAGGCTGTCGATGCGACCG
>JALRLM010000556.1 GCA_023254435.1 Hydrocarboniphaga sp. | reverse complement strand
GCCCGAGGTCGTGCAGGTCAAGGCCCAGCCGCTGGCGGTGCTCGCGGCGGAAGCGTCGTTCGACCAGGCGGCGCCCGTCATCGGCGCGGCCTATGCGCGCATCGGGCAATTTCTCGCCGCTTCGGGGCGCGAGGTGAAAGGCGCGCCGATCACCATCACGCGGGGCTTCGACGAGCAGACCGGCGCTTGGGCTTTCGATGCCGCACTGCCGCTGGACGCGGCCTGTGCGCCCGCCACGGAGGAAGGCGGCGTGGGCTGCCGTAATTCCTACGAAGGCTGGGTGATCCGTGCCCAGCACAAGGGCGCCTATTCGGGCATGCCACAGAGCTACGCGAGCCTGCAGGCGTTCAAGACCGCAACGGGGCTTGAGGACAACGGCGATCGCTGGGAGCATTACGTCAGCGATCCTGCTTCCACGCCCGAAAGCGATTTGATGACAGAGCTTTACTGGCCGGTGAAGTAGAATCTTCAGCATGCAGCAAGGACGCGGCACCGAAATCACATCATCGGGTAAATAATGATCAAGATCATGCTGGTAGATGACCACCGTCTTGTCCGGGCAGGCCTGCGCCGCGTGTTGCAGGAGGTGTCCGACATGAGCGTCGTGGCCGAAGCCAGCAGTGGTGAGGAAGCCTTGGACCTCGCCCGCGAGCACACGCCCGACGTGGTGCTGATGGACATCAACATGCCCGGCATCGGTGGCCTGGAATGCACGCGCCGCCTGTTGCAGCGTGCGCCCTCGACCAAGGTCATCGCCGTCTCCATGCACATGGAGGAGCCGTATCCGAGCCGATTCCTGGCCGGTGGTGCCGCCGGCTACCTGAGCAAGGATTCGGCCGCCGACGAAGTGGTGGCGGCCATCCGCCGCGTTTATGCCGGTGGGCACTACGTGGCCGCCGACGTCGCCGGCAACCTGGCCGCGACGCTCGTGCGCGGCAGCAGCAATTCACCGTTCGAGCAGCTGTCGCAGCGCGAGACCCAGGTCATGCTCATGGTCACCAAGGGCTACGGCACGCAGGAGATCTCCGATCGCCTGCACCTGTCGCCCAAGACGGTGAGCACTTATCGCTATCGTTTGTTCGAGAAGCTCAACGTCACCAACGACGTGGAGCTGACGCGCATGGCCATGCGCTACGGCCTGCTCGAAGACAAGGCGGGCCCGTAAGGGGCCAGGGGAAGCGGGCCTCGTCCGGGGCCTGAAAAGCTTATGCCCTCGTCACCCGCCGACGCGTTCGATTCGCGGGCCTTTCTGCAGCAGCTGACCACGCACCCCGGCGTCTACCGCATGTACGGTGGCGCCGAGGAGCTGCTGTACGTCGGCAAGGCGCGCAATCTCAAGAAGCGCGTGAGCCAGTATTTTCTGCGTGCCTCCGGCAGCCCGCGCATCGAGTCGATGGTGTCGCAGATCCGGCGCATCGAAGTCACGGTGACGCGCACCGAGGACGAAGCGCTTACGCTCGAGAACAACCTGATCAAGGAGTTCGGGCCGCGATACAACGTCATGTATCGCGACGACAAGAGCTATCCCTACGTGCGGTTTTCGTCGCACGCGTTTCCGCGCATCAGCTTCTATCGCGGCGCCAAGACACCGCCCGATCGCTATTTCGGCCCTTTTCCCAACGCCGGTGCGGTGCGCGAGACCCTGTACACGCTGCAGAAGCTGTTTCACCTGCGCCCCTGTCGCGACAGCTTCTTCGCCCATCGCGAGCGCCCCTGCCTGCAGCACCAGATCAAGCGCTGCAGCGCGCCCTGCGTGGGGCTGGTGACGCCCGAGGACTACGCACGCGACATCAACAAGGCAGGGCGGCTGCTCGAAGGACGCGGCGACGAACTGGCGCGCGAGCTCGGCGTCGCAATGGAGCAGGCGGCCGAGGCGCTGGAGTTCGAACTCGCCGCGCGCCTGCGCGACCAGATCGCCGCGCTC
>JALRLM010000484.1 GCA_023254435.1 Hydrocarboniphaga sp. | reverse complement strand
TGGTCGGCCCCGGGCCGACGCACGAGATGCAGAAGATCGCGGTGGAAGAAACGCGCCTGGGCATTCCCCTGCTGATCGGCCTCGACATCATCCACGGCCATCGCATCCTGTTTCCGCTGCCGATCGCCGAGACGGCCTGCTTCGATTCCCAGACCTGGGAGCGCACCGCGCGCGAAGCCGCCAAGGAAGGCGCTGCCGACGGCCTGGCGATGACCTTCGCGCCCATGCTCGACGTCTCGCGCGATCTGCGCTGGGGGCGTACGGCTGAAGGCGGTGGCGAGGACGGCTGGCTCAACAGCCGTATCGCTGAAGCCAAGGTGCGCGGCTTCCAGGGCGACGATCTGTCGTCCAGGGATGCGCTGGCGGCTTGCGCCAAGCACTTCGTCGCCTATGGTCCTGTCAATGCGGGGCGCGAGTACGCCTCGGTGGACATCTCCGAGCGCACGCTGCGTGAAGTGCATCTGCCGCCGTTCGAAGCGGCCGTGAAGGCCGGCGTCGAAACCATCATGCCGGCGTTCACCGATCTCAACGGCATTCCGATGTCGGCGCACGTGCCACTGCTGCGCGATTATCTGCGCGACGAACTCGGCTTCGACGGCGTACTGGTCTCCGATTACAACGCCATCGGCGAACTGATCAAGCACGGCGTCGCGGCCGATCTCGTCGATGCGTCCGTGCTCGCGCTCAAGGCCGGCATGGACATCGACATGATGGCCGATGCCTACCGCAAGGGCCTGCCCGTCGCGCTCGAGCGCGGCCTGGTGACGATGGACGAAATCGACACCTGCGTACGTCGCGTGCTCAGGCTCAAGGAAAAGCTGGGCCTGTTCGACGATCCCTACCGTCGTGGCGGCACGCCCGAAGATCCGCAGGCGCTCGTGGAGCGGCGCGCCCTGGCGCGCGATGTCGCCACGCGCTCGATCGTCATGCTCAAGAACGAAGCCGATACGCTGCCCTTGCCTTCGTCCTCGCAAGACATCGCGGTGATCGGCCCGCTGGCCGATTCGGTGTACGACATGAGCGGCTGCTGGTGGGCGGCCGGCGAGCACGAGCCCAACACCACCGTGCTCGCGGGCCTGCGCGCGGCCCTGCCCGATGCGCGCATCGAGCATGCGGCCGGCACGCCGATACTCGAGGACGAGCGTAGCGGCATCGATGCCGCCGTGGCACTTTGCGACACCGCCCAGGCCGTCGTGCTCTGCGTCGGCGAAGGCGTGCGGCAAAGCGGTGAAGCCGCGAGCCGTGCGTATCCAGAACTCGCCCCGCATCAGCGTGCGCTGGCCGAGCGCGTGTTCGATCGTGCGAAGGCGCGCGGCATTCCGGTGATCGCCGTGCTGTTCTCGGGACGGCCGCTGGTGATCCCCGAACTCGCGGAGAAGGCCGATGCCCTGCTGGCGGCCTGGTTCCTCGGCACCGAGGCCGGCAACGCCATCGCCGATGTCATCACCGGCCGCGCCTCGCCGAGCGGTCGCACGCCGATGACCTGGCCGCGCGCGCTGGGCCAGGTGCCGATCTTCTACGGCCAGCGTCCCAGCGGCCGTCCGATGAACGTCGACGACTTCTACACCAGCAAGTATCTCGATGTGCCGAACGATCCGCTCTATGTGTTCGGCCATGGACTGACGTACGGGCGCTTCGTCTACGAGGATCTGCGCACGACATCCGGCACGCTGCGTGAATCCGAGACCTTGAACGCGAGCGTGCAGTTGCGCAACGAGGGTCGCCACTCGGCGACCGAAACCGTGTTCCTGTTCGTGCGCGACAGGATCGCCAGCGTCGCGCGGCCCCTGCTGGAACTGCGCGGATTTACCCAGATCACGCTGGCGCCGGGCGAGAGTGCTCGTGTCGAACTGAGTGTGGCAGCCAGCGAACTACGCTTTCTCGACGCGAAGCTGCAGCCGGTGTTCGAGCCTGGTGAGGTCGAAGTGCTGGTCGGCCCCTGCGCCGATCGTGCGCATTTGCTCGCCACCGCCGTGCGCCTGCAAGCCTGATCCGCTGCGCGTCATCACCGCATCACCCCGCCGTTCATCCAAGGAAAAGGAGCAAGACGATGGCCAAGGTTCTGGTGCTGTACTACAGCATGTACGGACACATCGAGACGATGGCGAACGCCGTCGCCAAAGGCGCACGCGAAGTCGACGGCGTAAACGCCGACATCAAGCGCGTGCCCGAGACCGTGCCCGCCGAAGTGCTGGCCAAGTCGCACGCCAAGCTCGACCAGGCCGCGCCCATCGCCAAGGTGGACGATCTGCCGGGCTACGACGCCATCATCTTCGGAACGCCGACGCGCTTCGGCAACATGACCGGGCAGATGCGCAACTTTCTCGATCAGTGCGGCGGGCTATGGATGAAGGGCGCGCTGATCGGCAAGGTGGGCAGCGTGTTCACCTCGACGGCCACGCAGCATGGCGGCCAGGAGAGCACGTTGCTGACCTTTCATCCCACGCTGCTGCATCTGGGCATGGTGATCGTCGGCCTGCCCTACAGCGAGCAGCGTCAGATGGGCCTCGAAGCCGTGAAGGGCGGCTCGCCCTACGGCGCCTCGACGCTGGCCGACGGCGATGGCTCGCGCCAGCCCAGCGAGGTCGAACTCGGCATGGCCGCCTTCCAGGGTCGCCATGTAGCGCAGATCGCCAAAAAACTCGCAGGCTGAGTCGGCGCCGACGCGCTCAGGTCGAAGCCGGCGCCGGCGCAACTTCGACCTCGATCACGTCGGCCACTGCGCCCAACGCATCGAGCGGCCAGCCCTGCTCGCGCCAGGCATCGATGCCGCCGAGCAAGGGGCGCACGTCGTGAAACCCG
>JALRLM010000458.1 GCA_023254435.1 Hydrocarboniphaga sp. | reverse complement strand
CCATCGTCGCGCCGGGCCGCGCGCGCAGCGAATACGAGGCGATGCCGGTGGCGCCACGCCCGTTGCGCAGGTAGTCGATGAAGATGCGGCCGCGACGCTTGGCCTTAGTGGATACGTCCACGTAACGTTCGGGATCGTCCTGCGCCATCGTGCGCGCCACCGCGTGGGCGAAGTTCTTCACGCTGTCCCAGCCGTCGCGTCCGGTGAGCGGCACCACCACGTGCAGGCCCTTGCCGCCCGTGCAGCGCACGAAGCTGTCGAGCTTCATGAGCGCCAGGCGTTCGCGCACTTCGCGAGCACCGGCGATGATCTGCCTGAGCTCCACGCCGTCGCCCGGATCGAGATCGAAGATCATGAAGTCCGGCGTCTCGATGGCGGACAGCGGCGAACCCCAGGGGTGAATTTCGAGCACGTTCATCTGCACGAGGCCGAGCAGGCCGTCGAGATCGTCGATGCTCACGTAGGCTTCGCCGTTCAGGCGCGCGGCCTGCACGGCATCGGAAAAGCCCGCGGTCAGATGCTTCTGGAAGAAGCACTCGCCCTGCGCACCGTCGGGGCAGCGCATCAGCGACAGCGGTCGGCCGACGATGCCGGGCAGGATCACCTCGGCCATCTGCGTGTAGAGCCGGCCGATGTCGGCCTTGGTGATCTGCGGGTCTTCGAAGATCAGGCGGTCGGGATGCGTAAAGCCGAAGTCGTCGCGGGACTCGCGTCGTGCATGCTGGCTCGTGGTCTTGCTGCGCGTGGCGGTGGTGCGCATGGGGCTCTCCTGTGCGGCTTTGCGCGAACGAGGCGCGGTCTTGCCATGGGTACGGGTGTGCACGGCCGGCGCACGATCGGGCGCACGCAGGCTGGCGGGTGATCGGTCGGGGCGCAGACCCTTGGCGGCGGCCTGACGCAGCAGGCCGTCGGCGGTGAGCGCGCGAAATTCCACTTCGATGACGAGGCGGGGTTCGACCCACTGTGGCCGGGCGCCACGCAGTTCGGCGCGGCCGGGCTGACGATCCAGCGCCGGCGGCCGGCTGGCGGGCTTCAGACGCGCCAGCAGATCGTCGATGACGGCGTCGGAGAGGCCCGAGCCGACGCGTCCCACGTAGCGCCAGGGCGTTTTGCGGTCGCTGGCAGGCTGCGCCAGCAGCAGCGCGCCCAGACGCGCTCGCGCGCCTCGTCCGCGCGTGTAGCCCACGATCACGAACTCGTCGGACTGCACGCACTTGGTCTTGATCCAGTCGCCGCCACGGCCACCGCGATAGGGCGAATCCAGCGCCTTGCTGACGATGCCTTCCAGCCCCAGTTCGCACGCGGCCGCGAAGGCATCGGGGCCTTCGACGTCGAAGGTCTGCGAACGCTGCAAGGGGCGCTGCGCCGAGCGCATCAGCGCCTGCAGCGCGGCCTGGCGTTTGCGCAGCGGCTGTGAGCGCAGATCGAGGCCATCGCGATACAGCAGATCGAACACCGCGACGTCGAGCAGGCCGGTGTCGCCGCCATCGCCGAAAGCCTGCTGCAGGCGATCGAAGCGGCTGAGCCCGGTTTCGTCGTAGGCCACCAGCTCGCCATCGAGCACGCAGTCGCGGCAGGGCAGCGCGAGCAGGGCATCGCGTATCGCCGGCAGCCTGTCGGTCCAGTCCTGTTCGCCGCGCGACAGCAGGCGCACGTGGCGACCCTGCCGCAGCATCAGCAGGCGATAGCCGTCGTACTTGATCTCGTGACGCCAGCCGGAGCCTTTCGGCGCCTGGGCGGCGAGTCGGGCCAGCTGCAGCTCGACCGTGGCCGGAAACGCATCGCGCGTCTTGCGCTGCGGGCCCTGGCGGCGCGTGCCGCGGCTTTTCGACCTTGCGGGCGGCGTGAGCTTGCGCGCGCGCCGTCGCGGCGCCTGGCGCTGGCGCCAGGACGACAGCGGTTCGTCATCGGCGACGTCGCCCGGTACGCAGGCTTCGTCGTCCTGCTTGATGAGCAGCCACTGCGGCTGCCGGCCATCGAGCTGCGTGCGGATCAGCGACCAGTGACCACTCAGGCGCTCGCCGTGCAGCTCGAAGTTCAGGTGCCCTTTCTTCAGCGCCGCGCGCACCGGGCCATCGGCCTGCCAGTGGCCCTGGTCCCAGATGTCGACATGGCCCGCGCCGTAGTGGCCGGACGGAATGTCGCCCTCGAACTGGCCGTACTCGAGCGGATGATCCTCAACCTCGACCGCGAGGCGCTTCTGCGCAGGATCGAGCGAGGGTCCCTTGGGCACGGCCCAGCTGCGCAGGCTGCCGTCGACTTCGAGACGGAAGTCGAAATGGCGCCGGCGCGCGTGATGCAGCTGCACCACGAAAACGGGCTGCGATGCCGGTTTCGCGGAGCGTTTCGTGGCGCGCTGCGCGGCAGGTTCGGGGGTGACGCCGAAATCGCGCTTGCGCCGGTAGGAGGCCAGTCGGTTCATCCGCTCTCTCGCGGAGCTGGGAACGAGAAGCCAGTGTTGGCCGCCCGCTCTGAGCCGGTACTGAACTGTTCCCGCCCACCGTGACGTCGTTCACGGGCGCGAATCGCACCGCGCCGGGCGCCCACGCAAATGAAAAGGGCGGCACCGAAGTGCCGCCCCGATTCACAGGACTACGGCCAGGCGATCAGAACTGATCGTCGGCCAGCGCCAACGCGCCGCTGGCGCCGTCGATGACCGTATGCGCCAGGCCCGGCGCCTGCGCCAGCACGTGGTCGGCGTAGAAGCGCGCGGTGACGATCTTGGTCTTGTAGAAGTCCGAGCCCTTGCCGTCGGCGATGTGCTGGCTCGCGATGGCGGCGGAGCGAGCCAGCTGCCAGCCGCCGGCGACGATGCCGAACAGCTTGAGCAGGGGCACCGAGCCCACCGACACGCTGCGCGCGTCGGCCCCGTAGTTCGTCACCACGTACTGCACGCAGCGATCGAAGGCATCGATGCCGGCCGTCAGCGATTCGCGAATCGCGGCCAGTTCCGCGCCCTGCAGCGACTCGGCGGTGGCGCGCATGCTGGCGATCACGGTCTTGGCGGCCTGACCCTGGTCGCGTGCCATCTTGCGGCCGATCAGGTCGGCTGCCTGGATGCCGGTGGTGCCTTCGTAGATCGCGGTGATGCGCGCGTCGCGCAGGTATTGGGCGGCGCCGGTCTCTTCGATGAAGCCCATGCCGCCGTGGATCTGCACGCCCAGCGAGGCGATGTCGATGGAGTTCTCGGTGCTCCAGCCCTTGACGATCGGAATCATGATGTCGACGAAGGCCTGCGCCTGGGCCTGCTGAGCGGCATCGGCCGATACGCGCGCGGTGTCCATCGCCGCCGCGACCACGCCGGCCAGGGCGCGCATGGCCTCGGTCTGCGACTTCATGAGCATGAGCATGCGGCGCACGTCGGGGTGGCGGATGATGGCCACCTTGCCGCTGCCCTTGACGCCAGCCTCGGTGCCCTGCACGCGATCGCGCGCATAGGCCAGCGCGTGCTGGTATGCGCGCTCCGACAGGCCGATGCCTTCGATGCCCACCGAATAGCGCGCGGCGTTCATCATGATGAACATGTATTCCAGGCCGCGATTCTCCTCGCCGACCAGATAACCCGTGGCGCCGCCGTTCTGGCCGAAGGCCAGCACGCAGGTGGGGCTGCCGTGGATGCCGAGCTTGTGCTCGATCGACACGCAGCGCACGTCGTTGCGCTCGCCCAGGCTGCCGTCGTCGTTGAGCATGAACTTGGGCACCACGAACAGGCTGATGCCTTTCACGCCTTCGGGCGCCGTGGGCGTGCGCGCGAGCACGAGGTGGATGATGTTGTCGGTGAGATCATGCTCGCCGTAGGTGATGAAGATCTTCTGGCCGTCGATCTTGTAGCTGCCGTCGCCCTGCGGCACGGCGCGCGTGCGCACGGCGGCGAGATCCGAACCGGCCTGTGGCTCGGTCAGGTTCATGGTGCCGGTCCATTCGCCGCTGACCATCTTCGGCAGATAGGTTTCCTTGAGGTGTTCCGAACCGCGCAGCTCGATGGCCTCGATGGCGCCGCGCGTCAGCATGGGACACAGCGCGAACGAGATGTTGGCCGCGTTCCACATCTCCTCGACCAGCGCCGAGACCAGGCGCGGCAGGTTCTGGCCGCCGATTTCGGCGGGGCAGGCCAGCGCGTTCCAGCCGCCTTCGACGAACTGCTCGTAGGCCGGCTTCCAGCCCGGCGTGGTGGTGACGACAGTGTCCTTCCACTTGGCGCCATTGCTGTCGCCGGCGCGGTTGAGCGGCCCCAGCACGCCGCTGGCGAACTTGCTGGCCTCCTCGAACACGGCCTGTACGAGATCAGCCGTGGCCTCCTCGTAACCGGGCAGCTGGTTGACGGTGTCGAGACCGGCCAGTTCCTCGACCACGAACTGCATGTCGCGCAGCGGTGCGGTGTACTCACTCATGGATGCGTCCTCGCAAAAACGGAATCGGAAATTGGTGTGCCCGGGGTCGGATCGGGCGCGTTGCGCCGCTGGCCGACGGGGCGGTGATATCAGGCGTAGCTATAGAAACCCTGACCGCTCTTGCGGCCCAGGTGGCCGGCCGCGACCATTTCGCGCAGCAGCGGCGCGGGGCGGTACTTGCTGTCGCCGAAGTCGCGGTAGAACACCTCCATCACCGACAGCATGGTGTCGAGGCCGATGAGGTCGGCCAGGGCGAGCGGGCCGATGGGATGGCTGCAGCCCAGCTTCATGCCGGTGTCGATATCCTCGGCCGACGCCACGCCCTCCTGCAAGGCAAAAATCGCCTCATTGATCATGGGACAGAGGATACGGTTGACGGCGAATCCGGAACTGTTGCGCACGGTGATCGGCGCCTTGCCGATGCCTCGTGCGAACTCCAGTACCTGTTCCTGAGTCTGCGGCGTGGTCAGCAGGCCCGAGATCACCTCGACCAGCGCCATCATCGGCACCGGATTGAAGAAGTGCAGGCCCACGAAACGCTCGGCGCGGCCGGTGCTGGCCGCCAGCTCGGTGATCGAGATCGACGAGGTGTTGGTGGCCAGGATGGCGTCGGCGGCCAGCAGGCCGTCGACCTGCTTGAGGATGCGCTTCTTGAGATCGAGGTTCTCGGTCGCGGCCTCGATCACCAGCTGCGCTTCGGTCAGCGCGGCGTAGTCGGTGGTGGTGCGGACGCGCGACAGGATCGCATCGCGATCGGCGGCGCTGAGCTTGTCCTTCTTGATCAGGCGATCGAGGCTGCCGGCGATGGCGGAGACGCCGCGATCGAGTGCCGCCTCCGAGATATCGACCATGATCACCGTGTGG
>JALRLM010000417.1 GCA_023254435.1 Hydrocarboniphaga sp. | reverse complement strand
TCACCAAGATCGACTTTGACGTGCGGCCCTTTGTGGCGCATGGCGACAGCGGCACGACCTACACCGCCGACGCGATCATCCTTGCCACCGGCGCGCGCGCCAAGTGGCTGGGCCTGCCGTCCGAAGAGGCGTTCAAGGGCTTTGGCGTCTCGGCCTGTGCGACCTGCGACGGGTTCTTTTACCGGGGCAAGGAAATCGTCGTGATCGGCGGCGGCAACACCGCCGTCGAAGAGGCGCTGTACCTGTCGAACATCGCGCGCAAGGTCACGGTCGTGCACCGTCGCGACAAGTTCAAGGGTGAGAAGATCCTGCACGACAAGCTCAACAAGCGCGTCGCCGAAGGCAAGGTCGAGATCATCTGGGATTCGACGCTGGACGAAGTGCTCGGTGACAACACCGGCGTGACCGGCATGCGCGTGCGCAACGTCAAGACCGAAGCCACGCGCGACATCGAACTCAAGGGCGTGTTCATCGCCATCGGCCACTCGCCCAACACCGCCATCTTCGATGGTCAGCTGAACATGAACGGCGGCTATATCAAGGTGCACAGCGGCAGCGAAGGCGATGCCACGGCGACCAGCATCCCGGGCGTGTTCGCGGCCGGCGACGTCATGGATCACGTCTACCGCCAGGCCATCACCAGCGCCGGCACGGGCTGCCAGGCGGCGCTCGACGCCGAACGCTACCTGGACAAGCTCGACGTCAAGGGCTGATCGCAGGACGGTTCGCAGCATGCAAAAGGCTCCCGATCGGGAGCCTTTTGCATGCTGCCTGGCGCTAACGACGTGACCGCCCGAAACGAAGGAATACTTGTCAAAAGCCGCCGGCCCGGTCAGCCTTCGGCTTTCGCCCCGGATTTATCGCATGAAGATGAAGCTCTACTGCAGCCCGACATCGCCCTACGTGCGCAAGGTCCGGGTCATCGCAGCGGAGCTGGGGCTCAGCGACCAGATCGAAGAAATCGAAGTCGATCCGCACGCCTCGCCGTCCGAGCTGCTGGCGCTGAATCCCTTGTCGAAGATTCCCGTGCTCGTCACCGAGCGCGACGAGGTGCTGCCCGACTCCAACCTGATCATCGAGTACCTGCTCACGCGCGGTCGCGGCATCGAAGGCCTGCCGCGCGGCAGCGCACGCTGGGACGCGCTGCGCTACCAGGTGACGGCCGATGGTGTGATCGACGCAGCCGTCGCCACCACGATGGAGCGGCGCCGTCCCGAGAGCATCGTCTACATGGCCTGGCTTGACCGCCAGGCCGCGCTGATCACGCGCTCGCTCGACGTGCTCGAAACCGCTGTGCCGAGCTTTTCGCTCGAAGCCCCCAGCGTGGTCGAGATCAGCGTCGGCGTGGCGCTGGGTTATCTCGACCTGCGCATGCCCTACCTCGAATGGCGCAATGGCCGCGAGGCGCTCACCAACTGGTACACGCAGTTCAGCCAGCGCGAATCGATGCTGCGCAGCGCGCCGCCGGCGCCGTGATGCTCGCAGCCGGCCTGTGCCGGCCCGCCTCGAAGGGCCGCGGCGCCTTCCCGCCGGGCCTGCTCCTGCTGCTGTCGATTCTGATGCTGTCGGGCTGCGCCGGTTTCGGCGGCGGCGTGCCGAGCCAGATCAGCGACGTACGCCAGACCATCGTATTCGAAGCCACGGGCCAGATCGGCCGACCGTATCGCTACGGCGGCACGACACCCGAGGGTTTCGATTGCAGCGGGCTGGCCCGCTACGTCTACGCCCAGGCCGGCGTCAGCCTGCCGCGTTCCACGCGCGAGCAGCATGCTGCCGGCAAGACCATCAAGATCACGCAGGCGCAGCCGGGCGATCTGCTGTTCTACCGCTTCGCCAAGGGTGGCGGCGGTGTCGATCACGTGGCGATCTATCTCGGCGAAGGGGAAGCCGTGCATGCGCCCGCCAGCGGCCGCACGGTGATCGTCGCCAGCGTCGGCGATCCCTGGTGGGAGAAGCGCTTCGTCGACGCGGTGCGCGTGATTCCCTAGATCGCGATGCCATGTCGGGCATGACGCGCTCGTTTGCCTTTGGATTCGAGCCAGGACTACGACGGCGGATCGCGACCCGCGCGACGAAAAACGACCCTCACCACGCTTCGAACAAAAAAAGGGCGCCGAAAGGCGCCCTTTTTGTGATGCGTGCGGGAAGCTCAGCCCAGCAGAATGCGGTTGCCGCCCTGCCCCAGGATCAGCTTGTTGAGGCGCTTGACGAAGCCGGCCGGATCCTCGAGCTGACCGCCTTCGGCCAATACGGCCTGGCCGTGCAGCACTTCGGCCAGATCGGTGAACGCGTCCTGATCCGACAGCGTGTCCTTGAGCCGGGCCACCAGCGGATGCTCGGCGTTGAGCTCCAGGATCGGCTTGACGTCGGGCGCATCCTGGCCGGCCTGCTTGAGGATCTCGAGCAGCTGGCGCGAGAAGCCATGCTCGGGTGCGACGAGGCAGGACGGCGACTCGGTCAGTCGCGCCGACACGCGCGCGCTGGCGATGCGGCTGCCCAGCGCTTCGGGCAGCTTGGCCAGCACGTCGGCGAACTCGGCTTCCTGCTTGGCCTTGTCGGCGGATTCGATCTTGCCGGCCGATTCGACGTCGCCACGCGCGGCCGATTCCAGGCTCTTGCCCTGATATTCGTTGAGGTTGCCGACCACCCATTCGTCGATGCGGTCGGCCATCAGCAGCACTTCGAAGCCGGCCTTGCGGAAGCCTTCCAGGTGCGGGCTGTTGCGGATCGCGCCCAGCGATTCACCGGTGAGATAGAGGATCTTCTCCTGCGCCTCGGGCATGCGTGCGATGTAGTCGTCCAGGCCCACGCTGGGCTTGTCGAGCGCCGTCGTCGAATTGAAGCGCAGCAGCTTGGCGATGCGCTCGCGATTGCCGGCATCCTCGACCACGCCTTCCTTGAGCACCTT
>JALRLM010000117.1 GCA_023254435.1 Hydrocarboniphaga sp. | reverse complement strand
GCCGTCGGCAAAATGAAGGGCACGCCCGGAACCAAGGTGGTGCTCAGCGTGGCGCGCGAAGGCGCCACCGGGCCAATGACCTTCGACCTGCAGCGCGACATCATCAAGCTGGTCAGCGTGCGCTCCAAGACGCTGGAGCCGCAGTTCGGCTACGTGCGCATCAGCAGCTTCAACCAGAAGACCGGCGAGTCCTTCGAGAACGAACTCAAGAAACTGCTGGCCTCCGATCCCAAGAACCCGATCAAGGGCATCGTGCTCGACCTGCGCAACAACCCCGGCGGCGCGCTCGACGAGGCCATTCGCGTCTCCGATGCGCTGCTCAACAGTGGCGCCATCGTCTCGGTGCGCTCGCGCGAAGCCAACGAGAACCGCGAGTTCAATGCCCGTCCGGGCGACCTGCTCGAAGGCAAGCCCGTGGTGGTGCTGATCAACGGCGGGTCGGCTTCGGCGGCCGAGATCGTCGCCGGTGCACTGCAGGACCAGAAGCGTGCGGTGCTGCTGGGCACCAAGAGCTTCGGCAAGGGCAGCGTGCAGACCATCATGCGCCTGTCGGGCGAATCGGCGATCAAGCTGACCACGGCACGCTACTACACGCCGTCGGGCCGCTCGATCCAGGCCGAAGGCATCGATCCCGACGTGGTCGTGCGGCCGCTCAAGGTGGCCAAGGACGAGGGCGAACCCGAGTTCGATCCGATCAAGGAAGCCGACCTCAAGGGCAGCCTCGTCAACGAGAAGGCCAAGGTCGTCGACCAGGCCGCCATCGATGCAGCCAAGAAGGTCGCCGAGGACGAGCAGCAGCTCGCACTCAACGACTACACGCTCTACGAGGCGCTGACCCTGCTCAAGGGTGTCACCGTGACCCAGCAGCTCATGCAGCGCTGAACCGCAAGCAGTACGAAAAAGGCCGGCGAAATGCCGGCCTTTTTCGTTGATGCACCGAGTTGCCTGCGGTCAGCGGCGGCGCGACGTCCACCAAAGCAGCACACCGGCGCCGCCGAGCAGCCAGCTCGCCATCGGTGCGCCCGCGATCAGCGCCGGTCGCACGCCGTCGAAAGCCCACAGCAGGCTGGCCGAGACGATCAGCGCGGCACCGATCAAGGTGCGGCGCTGATCGCGCTTGTTCTCGCGCATTTCCTGGCGCAGCTGCTCGATCGAGGCACGCAGGCGGCCGTCGAGCCCGTCGCCACGCTCGAAGTTGCGCACCAGCTGCTGCGCGAGCAAGGGCAGCGATTCGGCCAGCGCCGGAATGTCGCGCTTGGCCTGGTTGAAGAAGCGAGAAGGCCCGAGCCGGCTGCGCATCCATTCTTCGAGAATGGGCTTGGCGGTCTTCCATAGATCGAGCTCGGGATAGAGCTGGCGCCCCAGCCCTTCGATGTTGAGCAGCGTCTTCTGCAGCAGCACGAGCTGCGGCTGCACCTGGTAGTTGAAGCGCCGTGCCACCTGGAACAAGCGCAGCAGGAACACGCCGAACGAAATCTCGCTGAGCGGCTTCTGGAAGATGGGCTCGCAGACGGTGCGGATCGCGGCCTCGAAGTCTTCGAGTCGCGTGCCCGACGGCACCCATTCCGACTCCAGGTGCAGCTCGGCCACGCGCCGGTAGTCGCGATTGAAGAAGGCCAGCAGATTCTCGGCCAGATAACGCTGATCGGACGCCGACAGCTGTCCGACGATGCCGAAGTCCACCGCAATGTAGCTCGGGTTCCGGACGTTGCTGGCGTCGACGAAGATGTTGCCCGGGTGCATGTCCGCGTGGAAGAAATTGTCGCGGAAGGTCTGCTTGAAGAAGATCTCCACGCCGCGCTCGCCCAGCACTTTGAAGTCCACGCCCATGCCGCGCAGGCGATCGAGCTCGCGAATGCTGATGCCGCGAATGCGCTCCATCACCAGCACGTTTTCGCGCGTGTAATCGAAGAACACGGCCGGGTGGTAGATCAGCTCCGAGCCCAGCCAGTTGCGGCGCAGCTGTGCGGCGTTGCCGGCTTCGCGCATGAGGTCGAGTTCGTCGAAGACGATCTTCTCGTACTCGGCGACGATGGCGCGCGGCCGCACACGGCGTGCCGAGGCATTGAAGCGCTCGGCCAGATCGGCGAGCAGATACATGAGCTGCACGTCGTCATGGATGGTCTTGTCGATGCCCGGCCGCAGCACCTTGACGATGACTTCGAAGCCGGGATCCTGGGGGCTCGTGGGCTTCAGGCGCGCGGTGTGCACCTGGGCGATCGAGGCCGAGGCCAGCGGCGTGGAGTCGAACTCGTCGAACAGCTCATGTATCGGTTTGCCAAGCGCCTTCTCGACGATGCGCTGCGCCTCGTCGCCACCGAACGGCGGCACGCGATCCTGCAGCAGCGACAGCTCGATCGCGATGTCGGGCGGCAGCACGTCGGGACGTGTCGACAGCGCCTGGCCGAGCTTGACGAAGATGGGCCCGAGCTCCTGCAGCGCCAGGCGCAGGCGCTCGCCGCGTGGACGCGGATCGGGGCGTCTGGGCGGCTTGCCGAAGAACTCACCGAGCGCATAACGCCGCGCGACGCGCTGGATCGTCCACAGACGTTGCAGACGTTTGATGCTCATTGCTTGTGGGCCTTGTTGCGCTCGAGCTGCGCGATGCGCGCTTCGAAGCGATCGACGCGCTCGCGCAGGCGATCGACGTCGTCCATCCAGTCGGAGGCGTCGACACCGCGCGCGAGATCGCGGGTTTCTTCGCGCAGGTATTCGGCGGTGTTCATCGCCAGCGTGTCGCCGCTGCGACGTGTCCAGCCCAGCAGCGAGCGCAGCGCCTGCGTGGCGCGATGCGCGGCGCCGTCACCGATCAGCGGCGCGATCCATTCTTCCAGGTCGAAGCCGACGCGGCCGAGCAGACGGCGAAAGCGTTGCAGGACTTCGGCATCGCCGCTGACTTCGAGGCCGGGCGGCAGGCCCGCGTCGTGATCGCGCTTGAGCGCGAGCTTGGCGAAGGCGCGCGGTGCGCCGCTGACCAGCACGCTCGCCGGCTCGGCGCGTTCGTTGCCGACGCGCACGCCCTTGGCATCGAACTCGATGAACAGGCGCCACTCGAAGCCGGCCAGATGCAGTTCGATGCTGCTGTCGCGCATGCGCTCGCAGTCGGCCAGCGCGGCGGGTTCGAGTTGCAGGTAACGGTTGAGCGCGACTTCGAGGCCCGCGCAGACCAGCGAGGGCGTCATCTCAATGCCTGCTCATGCCGCGAGATTGAAGCCGCGATGCACGGCGACGATGCCGCCCGTGAGGTTGTAGACCTGGCAGCGTTCCAGGCCGGCGTTTTCCATCATGCCCTTGAGCGTCTGCTGGTCGGGGTGCATACGGATCGATTCGGCCAGGTAGCGATAGCTCGCCTCGTCGTTGGCGACCAGCTTGCCCATGAGCGGCAGCAGCTTGAACGAATACTGGTCGTAGATCTTCGACAGGCCGGCATTGAGCGGCTTGGAGAATTCCAGAACGATAAGCCGGCCACCGGGCTTGAGCACGCGACGCATCGATCGCAGCGCGGCGTCCTTGTCGGTGACGTTGCGCAGGCCGAAGCCGATCGTGACGAGATCGAAGCTGGCATCGGCAAACGGCAGGCATTCGGCATTGGCCTGCACCACCGGCAGCCCGACGATGCCCTTGTCGGCCAGCCGGCGACGGCCTTCGCCGAGCATGGCGGCGTTGATGTCCGACAGCACCACCTGGCCCTGGGGGCCGGCCAGCTTGCTGAATTCGCGCGTGAGATCGCCGGTGCCGCCCGCCACGTCGAGCACGCGCTCGCCCGGGCGCACGCCGGCCAGGTCGATGACGAAGCGCTTCCACACGCGATGGATGCCCAGCGACATCAGATCGTTCATGACGTCGTAGCGGCTGGCCACCGACGAGAACACTTCGCGTACACGCCGCTGCTTGTCGCCGACGGGCACCTGCTCGAAACCGAAATGCGTGGTGTCCCGGGGATCGCTGCGGTCGCTGCTCACGGTTTGGCCGGTCTGTACGTCTTGGGTAGGGCGGCCAGTTTAACGATGTCGCTGTCGCGCGACATGCCCATGGCCGCGATCCGCTCGAGATAGGTGGACCAGTAGCGATCGTGGTTCAGTGCCAGATCGTGCAGCACCGGCCACGAAAACAGGCCGGTGTCGTGGCCATCGGTGAAGCGCAGTCGCACCGCGTACTGGCCCACGGGCTCGATGGCCGTGATGCCCACCTCGCGCTTGCCGCCGATCAGGTTCGGTTCGGCCTGACCGTGACCCCAGACCTCGGCCGACGGGCTGAACACACGCAGATATTCGAGCGGCAGTTCGTGCACCGAACCGTCGGCATAGCGCAGTTCGAGGGCACGCGATTGGCGTCTAAGCTTGAGGGCAGTGGGCTTGGGAGCGCTCATCCCCTCATTCTACGGCCCGGCCCGCGACTCAGGTTTTCGGGCAGTGCGCGCCGCTGTCGATCCAGGCTCCGATCAGCGCGCCGAACTGATCCTGCGTACCCGGCGCCGGCTCGCGCGTGCCACCCGGCATCCAGGCCCAGCCGACCAGCCCATCCTTGGCCATGTGCTCGCCGATCTGCTCCAGCGACTTGCCGCCGTTGCGCTTCTTGTCCTTGATCTGCTCGCAGATCTGGCCCAGCGAACGACCTTGCCAGGCCATCTCGGCCGGTGCCAGGTGCCAGCCGACATTGCCCGGCACGCCCGAGGATTCGACGTTCACGGGCTGGTGGCAGGTGCCGCACTGCATGCCGATGGCGCCGTGGCCGTCGGCACCGCGGATCACCGGCGGGGTATGCGCGTGCAGGTCTTCGCCCTGCGTGGGCCGATCGCCCTTGGGGTGACAGTTCAGGCAGCGCGGGTGCTGGATAACCTTGCCGGCCTCGGTGAACAAGGCGATCGAGCGCGCCTTGGCGTCGCCGATGGTCTTGAAGTCGTTGGGCGACTTGAGCGATCCGGCGGCCAGGGTGGCGAAACTCGCGAGGCTCATCGCGAGGCCCAAGACCTTCGCGAGCCGCGACGCGCGGCGATCCCGATCGAACATGTGCAACTCCTTGTGGCTGATCCGGCGGCCAGGCGCGGACGGCTGAGGGTCGATGATAAACACGGTTCCTGGTCGATTGCTCGTTATAAAGTCATTGATATAGCGAATGTTCTGACCTTGCCCGGTCATCGGCATTGGGTATGCTGGATGTCTGCCGCGCCACGTCGCGCGCCTGGCATCGCCCAGCAGCCAACCCTTTCGGGAGAGCCCTCATGCTGAACATCAAGGTCAACGGAGAGACCCGCGAGGTCGAGTCCGATCCCTCCACACCACTGCTCTGGGTCATCCGCGACGAGTTCGGCCTGACCGGTACCAAGTACGGCTGCGGCGTGGCGCAGTGCGGCGCCTGCACGGTGCACGTCGACGGCAAGCCGATGCGCTCGTGTTCGGCCCCGACCTACATGGCCGCCGGCCGTGAGCTGACCACCATCGAAGGCCTGCAGTCGGCGGCCGCCAAGGCCGTGCAGCAAGCCTGGATCGACCTCGACGTCGTCCAGTGCGGCTACTGCCAGTCGGGCCAGATCATGTCGGCCGTCGCCCTGCTCGCGGCCACGCCCAAGCCCAGCGACGAGGACATCGATAACGCCATGGCCGGCAACATCTGCCGCTGCGCCACCTATCACCGGATTCGCGCGGCCATCCACCGCGCCGCCGGTTCGCTCACGGCCTGAGGCGATCGCCATGCGCATCTTCGAAGACGGCAACATCGGCACCGCGATCGACGGCTCCACGGCGTCCACGCGCGATGGGCTCAATCGTCGCGACTTCCTCAAGAGCGGTGCCGCCGCCGGCTTCGTGCTGGCGCTGCAACTGCCGCTGGGCAACAAGGCGATGGCGGCCGCTCCCGCCGCGAGCGGCTTCGCGCCCAATGCTTTCATCCGCATCGCGCCCGATTCCACGGTGACCTTCGTCATCAAGCATCACGAGATGGGGCAGGGTTCGACCACGGGCCTGGCGACCATCCTGGCCGAGGAACTCGACTGCGACTGGGCCAAGGTCAAGACCGAATACGCGCCGGCCGACACGCCCACCTACAAGAACCTGGCTTTCGGCGCCCAGGGCACCGGCGGCTCCACGGCCATCGCCAACTCCTGGCCGCAGATGCGCCAGGCCGGCGCCACCGCGCGCGCCATGCTGGTATCGGCCGCGGCACAGAAGTGGAAGGTGAAGCCCGAGCAGATCCAGGTCAGCGCCGGCGTCATCAGCGGCCCGGCGGGCCAGAAGGCCGCCTTTGGTGACGTCGCCGCCGCCGCCGCCAAGCTGCCCGTGCCCAAGGACGTGCCGCTCAAGGACCCGAAGAACTTCGTGCTCGTGGGCAAGCAGCAGACGCGACGCGTGGACTCGATCGCCAAGTGCACGGGCAAGGCGATGTACACGATGGACGTGAAGCTGCCCGGCATGCTGACCGCAGTCATCGCGCGGCCGCCGGCTTTCGGTGCCCAGCTCAAGTCCTTCGACGACAGTGCCGCCAAGGCCGTGCCGGGCGTGAAGTTCGTGGTCAAGGTGCCCGAGGGTGTAGCCGTGGTGGCCACCGGAACCTGGGCGGCGCTGCAGGGCCGCAAGGCACTCAAGCTCGATTGGGACGGCGGCGCCGCGGCGCTGTCGACCGAGGCCATGTTCGCCGACTATCGCAAGCGCGTCGGTGGTGCCGGCGCCGCCTCGGTGACGCGTTCCGAGCAAACCGCCTCGGGCCTCAAGTCGGCCGCAAAGTCCGTCGACGCGGTCTATGAATTCCCCTATCTGGCGCACGCGGCCATGGAGCCGATGAACTGCGTGGCCTGGCTGCATGACGGCATCATCGAAACCTGGGGCGGCCACCAGTTTCCGACCTTCGACCAGAACTTCGCCGCCCAGGCCGCCGGCCTGCCGCCCGAGAAGGTCAAGCTCAACACGCTGGTGTCGGGCGGCAGCTTCGGTCGCCGCGCCAACGCCTGGTCGGATTTCACGGTCGAGGCCGTGAACGTAGCCAAGGCGATCTCGACGCTGCCGGGCGGCAAGGTGCCCGTGCGCGTGCAGCAGACGCGCGAGGACGACATGCGCGGCGGCCTCTACCGTCCGCAGTACATCCACGCCGTCAAGGTCGGCCTGGGTTCCGACGGCCACATCGCCGGCTGGCAGCACACCGTCGTCGGCCAGTCGATCATGGCCGGCGGCCCCATGGCCTCGCTGATCAAGGACGGCGTCGACGAAACCTCGGTCGAAGGCGTATGGCCGACGCCCTACGCGCTGAGCAACGCGACCGTGGACCTGTATTCCCCCGAGCAGCCGGTGCGTCCGCTGTGGTGGCGTTCGGTAGGCCACACCCATACCGCCTTCGTCATGGAAACACTCATGGACGAACTCGCCGGCCTGGCCAGACAGGACGCCGTCGCCTGGCGCCTGAACCTGCTCAAGGAGCAACCGCGTCTGGCCGGCGTGCTCAAACTCGCCGCCGAAAAAGGGGGCTGGGGCAAGACCCTGCCCAAGGGCAAGGCGCAGGGCGTGGCCTGCCACTTCTCGTTCAACACCTACGTCGCCCAGGTGGTCGAAGTCAGCCTGAAACCCGACGGATCGCCGCGCGTGGAGCGCGTGACCGTGGCCGTGGATTGCGGCGTGCCAGTGAACCCCGACCAGATCGCGGCACAGATGGAAGGCTGCGTGGGCTTCGGCCTGGCGGCCGCGCTCTACGGCGAAATCGAGATCGAGCAGGGCAAGGTCAAGCAAGGCAACTATCACGAGTACAAGGTGCTGCGCATTCCCGACATGCCCGTCGTCGAAGTGCATATCGTGCCGTCGACCGAGGCGCCGACCGGCGTCGGCGAACCCGGCGTGCCACCGCTGGCGCCGGCCGTGGCCAATGCGCTGGCCAAGCTCACGGGTCAGCGCGTGCGCCGTCTACCGTTCGCCCGCCACAAGTTCACGCAGGCCTGATCGCCGATGGCGGCCGACACCCTGGCGCCGCTCGCACGATTTCCGGGCGGCTGGCCGGCCTGGCCCGACTATGCGCTGGTCGACGACCTGCTGCCGACTCTGGAGCGCTGGAGCGCCGAAGGACGCCGCATCGCGCTGGCGACGCTGGTCGAGGTCGTCGGCTCTTCGCCGCGTCCGGTGGGGTCCGAGATGGCCATCGCCGACGATGGCGAATGCGCCGGCTACGTCTCGGGTGGCTGCGTCGAGGCCGCGGTCGCCAACGAGGCCCTTGCGGTGCTGGCCGAAGGCCGGCCGCGGTTGCTCGACTACGGCGCCGGCAGCCCGGTGCTGGACGTACAGCTATCCTGCGGCGGCCGCATCCGCATCCTCGTGCGCGAACTCGTCGATGCCCAGGACCACGTCCGCCGTCTGCGACTGGCGCGGACCGAACGCCGCACGCTGACCGTGCTGACGCAACTCGACAGCGGCAGCATGCGCTACGCCGATGGCGCCATCACGGCGCCCGACGAGCGCACGCACGCCCGGCTGCAGGCGCCGCCGCTGCGCCTGATCGTGGTCGGTGGCGATCCCATCGTCATCGCACTGCTGCGGCTGGCACCGATGTTCGGCATCGAAGTTCTGCTGCTGCGGCCCAACGGCCCCGAGCAGTTCGCGCCTGGCGAGCCTCAGCCCGTCGCTTACGAGCGTCGTGGTCTGACCACCGCGCTGCCGGCCATCGCGCTCGACGGGCGCTGCGCGGTCTATACGCTGTCGCACGACGCCGACACCGATCACGCCATTCTGGCTTGGGCCCTGCGCTCGCCGGCGTTTTGCATCGGCGCCCTGGGCAGCCGCAGCAAGGCGCGCACACGCCTCGAACGCCTGCGCGGCGACGGCTTCGACGAGGCAGCGCTGGCACGCCTGTTTTCCCCGGCCGGCCTCGATATCGGCGCGCGCACGCCACAGGAGATCGCGCTGTCCATCCTCTGCCAGGTCATCGCCGAGCGCCGGTGATCGCCGGCATCGTCCTCGCCGCCGGGCGCTCGCGCCGTTACGGCCGTCTCAACAAACTGCTCGATGACTGGCAGGGTCGACCCCTGTTGTGGTGGACGCTGGACGCCGTCTGCGCCTCCGGGCTGCGCCCCATCGTCATCGTCATGGGCCACGATCGCGCCGCGATTCAGAACAGCCTGACGCGCTATCGCCGGCGGCACCGCTGCAGGCGCTCCTGGCGGCTGCGCTTCAACCGCGACCACCGACGCGGCCTGTCGACCTCGCTGCGAACCGGTATCGCGGCCTTGCCACAGGAGGTTCGGGGCGCGGTCGTGGCGCTGGGCGACATGCCGGCGATCGATGCACGACTCATCGACGCGCTGCGCGACGCCGCGATGCGAACCGGCACCGAAGCAATCGACGCGGTGATTCCGGTCCATGGGCAACAGCGCGGCAATCCGGTACTGCTGACGCGCCGGCTGTTCGAGGCGGTGTCCTCGCTGAGGGGCGACGAAGGTGCGCGCCGCCTGCTGCGCCGATCCAGACAGGTGCAGGAGATCGATGCACCGGCCGGCATTGGCCTGGACATCGACCGTCGCCGCGACCACCGTCGACAGGCCTTGGGAAGATTCCGTTGACGAATTGAGTGGTTTTCCGCGATTCGACGCGACGAATCGCCTTAGCCTGCGGCTTGGTAATTGCGTTTTTTATGTCGTTGCCACACGCCGCGGCCCACTTCGGGGATCCGTGGCGTTTTCCGTTTGCACAGCGCTCCAAGGAAAACAGACAAGGGGATCACCATGAAAAAGCTTCTGCTCAGTGCCGCGGTCGCGGCGATGGCCGTAACCAGCCTGCCCAGCCTCGCGGCCGGCCGCCCGGATCTGGTTGCCGCCAGCCTCGCCGCCCAGAGTCCCTACAAAACGGGTGAACTGCTCGTGCAGTTCAAGGCCGGCACTTCGGCCGCCGACAAGCTCGCCGCGCTGCGCGGCGTGGGCGGCTCGATCGCCCGGTCCGTGGTCAGCGGCCGTGGCCGCCTCGACGTCGACCTGGTGCGCTTCGGCTCCAACGTGAGCATCGAAAACGCCATGCGCCTGCTGCAGGCCAGCCGCTTCGTCGACTTCGCCGAGCCGAACTGGATCTACCAGCACGACGCGGTTTCCAACGATCCCTACTTCACCAACGGCAGCCTCTACGGCATGTATGGCGAAGCCACCACGCCGGCCAACACCTACGGCTCCGGCGCCGCCGAGACCTGGGCCGCGAACAAGACCTGCAGCAAGAGCGTCTACGTCGGCATCATCGACGAAGGCGTGATGTGGAGCCACGAGGATCTGGCTGCCAACATCTGGACCAATCCCTACGATCCGGTCGACGGTATCGACAACGACGGCAACGGCTACGTCGACGACACGCGCGGCTGGGACTTCGCCTATGCCGACAACAGCACCTTCGACGGCGTGGTCGACAACCACGGCACGCACGTAGCCGGCACCATCGGCGCGGTCGGTGGCAACGGCAAGGGCGTGGTCGGCGTGTGCTGGTCGGTCAACCTGATCACCGCCAAGTTCCTGGGCCTGCGCGGTGGCAGCACGGCCGACGCGATCGAGGCGGTGGACTACTTCACCGACCTCAAGACGCGCCACGGCCTCAACATCGTCGCCACCAACAACTCCTGGGGCGGTGGCGGCTTCTCGCAGGCGCTCGAGGATGCGATCGATCGTGGCGGCGCGGCCAACATCCTGTTCGTCGCCGCAGCCGGCAACAGCAGCGTCAACAACGACGTGTCGCCGCATTACCCGTCGTCCTACGACACTGACTACGTGCTCTCCGTCGCCGCCATCGACAGCACCGGTGCGCTGGCCAGCTACTCCAACTACGGCGCGGTTAGCGTCGACATCGGTGCGCCGGGCTCCGGCATTATGTCGACCGTGCCCTCGGGCTTCGGCAATCGCATTAGCTCGGGCTACGCCAGCTACAACGGCACGTCGATGGCGACCCCGCACGTGACCGGCGCGGTCGCCCTGCTGTCGACGATGGTGCCGGGCCAGACGGCCCTGCAGCTCAAGAGCGGCATCATCGCGCGCGGCACGCCGACGGCGTCGCTGATCGGCAAGACCACCTCGGGCGATCGGCTCAACATCGGCAACTAAGAAGGCTGGCTTGTACGAAAAGCCCCGCTACGGCGGGGCTTTTTCTTGGCCGCTCGATTGCGACAGGGCATGGACAAGGGCTTCGACAACAGCTGGATCGCCGGGCACCGTTCAGTTAGCGGGCCTGGGTTCAGCGAAAGCCTGTTTTTGGGCGATACGGTCGAGCGACATTCGATGCGGTGGAGGCAATCATGTTCCTCAAGCGACTGACGATGGCGACCCTGACCACGATGGCGGCGCTGGCGGTGGCGCCTGGTTTCGCAGGTGATCGCGACGACCGGCACGACGAGCACTATTCGGACTACTTCGATCACGGCAAGCCGCGTCCCAGCGGCGATCGTGTCGAAGACCAGTACCGCGAACGCGGAGAACGCATCAACGACAAGTACGAGCGCGCGGCGGATCGGGCCAGTCGCCAGGGCGACCACGACACGGCACGACGTCTCGAGAAGAAGGGCGATGCGATCGAGGAACACTACGAGCGCGAAGGCAAGCAGCTCAACAAGGAAATCGATGCCGAGAATCATCGCATCGACGAACGCCGGGATCGCGAGCAAGAGCGCTATCGCTACTGAGGCACGGAGCGCTTTCGGCTTTGTGCGTCGGGCTTGAACCCTGATGGCCGACGGGCCCGAAGCAAGCCCGCGAATCGGAGGCACCCTCAAAACGCCAAGGCCCGCGACATCGATGATGTCTGCGGGCCCCTCTGTTCTCCTGCGCACCTTGCTTCCGTCGTGGCGGAAGTTCTTTGAGTGGGGCATCCCAGCAGTCCAACCGATGCCCGCGATCAACTAAGTGGATTGTGTCAGCAACGACACACCAGGGCAACCCCAGGTGCTCATCTTTCTGCTCTCAGCCTATTTACATTTAAGTAAGTTTAGGTATACTGCACCGCATCATGATTCGTTGAGTTCTGGCTCCGGGTCATAACCAGTCTCCTCCAGAAGGGCCTCGCGCCCTTCTCGCACTTTGGCCCCCATCTTGGGGGCTTCTTTTTGTCCGCTGTACGGCGAATGCGCCATCGGCGCTACTTTCCGATGCAGAAGCTCGAAAAGATCCGGCCCAGCACCTCGTCTGCCGTCACGGCCCCGGTGATTTCCCCAAGTGCCTGTTGAGCAAGCCGAAGTTCTTCGGCCATGGTCTCGGCGCCGGTGCCCTGCGCCAGGCATTGCAGGGCTTGTTCGACGTGGGCCCTGGTCTGCGCCAGCGCCGTCAGATGGCGGCTACGGGCGATGAACACGCTCTGCGAATCTGCCGTTGGCGCGCCTAACCCGGCGAACTGCAGGATGCGCTGCCTGAGCAGCTCGATTCCCGCTCCGGTGGCGGCGCTGATGCGCAGGGTATCGGGCGTCTGCGTTTCACCAATGCTTCCGCCGCTCAGGTCGGCCTTGTTGCGCACGTGCAGTCGTGGTCGATCGCTCGGCAGTCGCGCGATCAGTTCGGCGTCGAGGCCATCCTCTGCGTCCACACGATCGTCGCTCAGGAACAGCAGCAGCTCCGCCTTGTCGACCGCTGCCCAGGCCCGGCGGATACCCTCTTGCTCGATGCGATCGTCGGTATCGCGCAGGCCGGCGGTGTCGACGACCGTGATGGGCAGTCCGTCGATGATCAGGTGTTCGCGCAGCACGTCGCGCGTGGTGCCGGGCTGATCGCTGACGATCGCGGCATCGACGCCGGCCAGGCGATTCAGCAGCGTGGACTTGCCGACATTGGGCTGGCCGACGATGGCCACGACCAGGCCGTCGCGCAGCCGTCGACCCTGGCCGGCCTGTCGCTGCAGCGCATCCAGCGCGTCGAACCAGGCGCCGAGCCGGTCGAGCAGCTGGCCGTCGGCCAGCCAGTTCACGTCCTCGTCGGAGAAATCGAGCGCACCCTCGACCCAGGCCCGCAGGGCCATGAGCTCGTCGGCCAGGGCGCCCACACGTTGCGAGAACACCCCGTCGAGCGAGCGCTGCGCCGCGATCACGGCTTGCCGGCTGCTGGCATCGATCAGGTCACTGACGGCCTCGGCCTGCGCCAGATCGAGACGACCGTTGAGAAAAGCGCGTTCGGAAAATTCGCCAGGCCGGGCGATGCGAGCGCCGGCGGCGACAACGGCTTCGAGCAACAGCTGCAGCAGCACGCTGCCGCCGTGGGCCTGCAACTCGATCAGGTGCTCGCCGGTGTAGGAGTTCGGAGCCTCGAATACCAGCACGAGGCCCCGATCGAGGATATGGCCGTCACGGTCGCGAAAACCGCGCAGAGCCGCCTGGCGCACCGGCGGGAGGCGGCCGGCGATGGCGGTGGCGATCGCCGGAGCGGCCGGTCCGCTGATGCGGACCAGGCCGATGGCGCCTCGACCCGGAGCGGTGGCGATCGCCGCGATGGTGTCGACGCTCATCGCCCGGCCGCCCGGCTGATTCGGAACTACTTGGCGCCCTTGAGCGCGGTCTTGGCCACTTCGCCTTCACGCTCGATCTTGCGCGTGATGTACCACTGCTGGGCGATGCTGATGCAGTTGGACACGCACCAGTACAGCACCAGGCCGGACGGGAAGAAGGCGAAGAAGCCGGCCATGGCGATCGGCATCACGTTCATGACCTTCTGCTGCATCGGGTCCATGGTCGCGGTCTGGCCCGACAGCTTCTGCATGAAGAACATGCTGACGCCGTAGATGACCGGCAACACGTAGAACGGATCGGGCGAGGTCAGATCGTTGATCCACAGCGCGAAGTCGGCCTGGCGCAGCTCCACGCTCTCGAGAAACACCCAGTACAGCGCGAAGAACACCGGCATCTGCACCAGCAGCGGCCAGCAGCCGGCCAGCGGGTTGAAGCCTTCCTTCTTGTACAGCTCCATCATCGCCTTGGACATGCGCTCGCGATCGTCGCCGTAACGCTCCTTGAGCTCGGCGATGCGCGGCGCGAACTTGCGCATCTTGGCGGTGGAGCGGTACTGCGCGGCGGCCAGCGGGTAGAAGATCGTCTTCACGATCAGCGTCAGCAGAATGATGGCGACGCCCCAGTTGCCCGTGTACTGGTGCAGCTTTTCCATGACCCAGAACAGCGGTTCGGAAATCGCCGTCAGGATGCCGTAGTCGACGGTCAGCTCCAGACCCTTGGCGGCCTTGCCGATGGAATCCTGCAGCTTGGGTCCGACGTAGAGCTTGGTGGTGAAGCTCAGCGTCGCCTGCGGCTGAACGTCGGCGCTGGCACCGAGATATTGGGCCAGATAGGTTTCGTCCTTGCCCGGCTTGCTCTCGAAATGCAGCTTCTCGCCTTCGGCCGGCAGAATCGCGGCGACGAAGTAATGCTGCAGGATCGCGATCCAGCCGCCGGTCTGTTCGACCTTGTAGGTCTCGTCCTTGAGATCCTTGAACGGCAGCTTCTTGAAGCGGAACTTGTCCGACCCCGGCTTGGCTTCGTAAATGCCCACGCCGGTGAAGGTGTGGATGAAGCGCGGCTCTTCGCCGACGGGTGCGTCGTTGCGAACCATGCGCAGATAGGGGCTCGCCGAGACGGGCTGCGAGGCAGCCGACACCAGCGTCTGCTCGAGTTCCAGTTCGTAGCTGCCGCGGTGGAAACGATAGGTCTTGATGACCTTGTTTCCGGCCGCGTCGATATGCTCCAGCGGCACTTCGAGCACGTCGCTGCCCTCGGCCAGCTGGTATTCGGTCTGCGCCGAGCTGAACGCGTCGTAGTGACTGCCCAGCGCCTTCTCGGCCGTGGCGATGCCGCTCTGCAGCACGAAGTAATGTCCGCCACGATCGTTGAGCAGCGGCACGTTCTGGTCGGGCTGGTTCTTGGAGATCGGATAGCCAATCAGTTCCAGGCGACGCAGGTCACCGCCCTGCAGCGCGATCTCCCCGACGAACAGGTCGGTGACGACTTTCACACGCGCGTTGCTCGCCGGCATCGGCGTGGCGGATCCGCTCGCAGCCTGATCGGGCACGATCGTCGGCGCAGCATCCGCCGTCGATGCTGCCGTCTTGGCCAGCGTCGCTTCGGTGGCCTCGGTGTCGGGCGGTGCGATCGGCTTCTTGGCGCCGTAGTCGGTCTGCCACGCCTGATAGATGAAGAACACCAGCACACCGAGGATGGCGAGCAGAGCGAAGCGGCGGTTTTCCATGTGCGCGGTCTAAAGCGGATCGGAGCCCGGCCGCAATGGCCGGGCCGGGGGCACAGGATCGTGCCCACCAGGGTTCAGGGGATGGCAACGCAGAATGCGATGGGTCGCTAGGGTAGCGCCCCGGACAAAACCGTGTTGTTGCAAGGCACCGATTGCGTAGTGCGAACAACTCGGATGGAAACGGCAACGCGGAGGCAACCAGCGGGAGATGCCACGCTGGTAGAGATGAATCAAGGCGATCAGGACCCGGACCATCGTTGGGCGATGCGTTTCCAGAGCTTGCTCAGATCGGCCGTGATATCGGCCGGCTTGCGATCCTTGGCACCAGGCTTGGCCATGACCACGAAGTCACAGGGCGGCAGCTGGGCGCGGGCTTCACGAAAGCTGGCCCTGATCTGACGTTTGAGCCGATTACGGTCAACCGCCAGCGGCGCCTGTTTTTTTGAAATAGCCAGTCCCAGTCGAGGACCGTCTTCCGATGCCGTCGGGGTCGCTGCCGCTACGGCGGTGAAATGCTGTACAGCTTCCCGCCGGCCGTTCTTGAAGACCTGCTCGAACTCCGGCGGTTTCAGCAGGCGCGCGCGCCGTGGGAAGCGCGCCACGCCCGTTCCGATGAAAACGCAGGTCGGTCGATCAGACCGGCGTCAGCCGGGCGCGGCCCTTGGCGCGACGACGGGCCAGAACCTTGCGGCCACCGACGGTCGCCATGCGGGCGCGGAAGCCGTGCGTGCGCTTGCGACGCAGAGAATGCGGCTGGTAAGTACGTTTCATCGGAATTCGCCGGTTGAAGCCAAAAAAAGGGTGCGGATTGTATCGGCATCGCCTCGGCAGATTCAAGCTGCCCTGCAACAGGGGTTCCGACGCCGCCTTGAGCAGGCTTGGCAAATCCCGCTCGAAAGCTGTGGATAACTAAGGGTCGGGTCGATAGACTGTCACGCCACCCCGTAATCATTCCCGGCGTCGCGTTCACTGACGCGGCGAGGGCTTCGTTTTTCGGGTGAAACAGATAAGGACGATGTATTCGTGAGCTTGATCGTGTTCTCGCTGCCAGGATCGACGGCATGACGTCGATGATGACGCCGGGTGAACTGGACGTCTGGAACCGCTGCGTGCAGTGGCTCGAAGGCGACCTGAGCCCCCACGACCTGGGCACCTGGATACGCCCGCTGCAGATCCGCCGTCTGCCCGACCGCCTGCTCGTGATCGCGCCCAACCGCATGGTCATGGAGCGTGTGAAGGCCGAATTCGTTGCCGCGATCCAACGGGCCTGGCTGGCCTGCGACGGCGCCGATCTACCCGTCGAAGTCGGCACCGCCGCCGACAGCAACCGGGCGGTCGCTTCACCGACTGCCAGTGTGGTGGCGGAGCCCGAGCGCTGGACCCAGAACGGCAAGCTCGACCCGCGCTACACCTTCGACAGCTTCATCCAGGGCAAATCCAATTCCCAGGCCAGGGCCGCCTGCCAGCACGTGGCGGAGTCGCCCGGCGCGGCCTACAACCCGCTGCTGATCTACGGCGCCTCGGGCCTGGGCAAAACGCATCTGATGCACGCCATCGGCAATGCGCTGCTGGCGCGATCGGGCAAGGCACGCGTGGTCTACGTCGGCGCCGAACAGTGGGTGACGCAGTTCGTCGCGGCCCTGCGCCATAACAACACCGATGATTTCAAGAACTTCTATCGCTCGGCCGACGCCCTGCTGATCGACGATATCCACTTTTTCGCCGGCAAGGCCGTCAATCAGGAAGAGTTCTTCCACACTTTCAACACGCTCATGGACGGGCGCAAGCAGATCGTGCTGACCTGCGACCGCTTCCCCAAGGAGCTCGATCGCCTCGACGACCGCCTCAAGTCGCGTTTCAGTTGGGGTCTGACGGTGTCGGTTGAGCCGCCCGACATGGAGACACGCTGGGCCATCGCACAGTCCAAGGCCGAAAGCTTCGGCCTGGAGCTGCCCGACGAAGTCGCCGAATTCGTCGCCCAGAACATCCGTTCCAACGTGCGCGAGCTCGAAGGCGCTCTGTTGCGCCTGGCCGCCGCCGTCCGCCTGCAGGGCGTACCGATCACCATCGAGTTCGCGCGTCAGACGCTGCGCGACATGCTGGCGCATTACGAGCGCCTGGTGACCATCGACAACATCATGGGAACGGTCGCCAAGTACTACAACATCCAGCTCAAGGAGCTGCGCTCGCCCCGGCGCAATCGCTCGCTGGCCCGGCCGCGGCAGATCGCGATGAGCCTGGCCCGCGAGCTGACCCAGCACAGCCTGCCCGAGATCGGCGCTGCCTTCGAGAAGGATCACACGACGGTGTTGCACGCTTGCCGAACCGTGACCAAGTTGCGTGAGGACGACACGCGCGTTCGGGAGGATTACGAAAATTTGCTGCGCCAGCTCAGTTTCTGAGAGCCGGCGACGAGGCTTGGGAATAAGCTTGTGAAAGCCAGGGCGCGAAAGTCTGTGAATAAACTGGGGGCGCCTGGGGGACGGAAAGGATCAACGGTTTATGCACAGATGCCCAGATCGCCTTCCAACAGCCAAGCATTCAAGAATTTCGATGTTAAGTTGATGTTTTTTAAGTCAAAGTAAAAGTTATTCAGTCCGTCTCGATTGCTCTACTACAGAGAATCTAGAGATACAGATATCCATCAGGTGATGAGATGAAAATTCAGGTCGGTCGGAACGAGTTGCTGGGAGCCTTACAGTCCGTCATCGGCGTGGTCGAACGCCGCCAGACCTTGCCGGTCCTGGCCAATTTCCTGTTGGAAGCCAGCGAAGACACGCTGACGGTGGTCGGTACCGATCTTGAAATGGAGCTCGTCGGTCGGGCGCGTGTGCAAAACCTCGCTCCGGGACGGACAACGGTGCCGGCGCGCAAGCTTTTCGACATTTGCCGTGGCCTGCCCGAAGGGGCCGAAGTCTCGCTGGAACTTTCGGGCGACAAGGTGCTCGTGAAGTCGGGCAAGAGCCGTTTCACCTTGTCGACGCTCAAGGCCGACGAATTCCCGGCCATGGGTCTGAACGGCGCAGGCATGGCGGTGAAGCTCAAGCGAGCCGAGCTCAAGCAACTGCTCGAGCGCACGCAGTTTGCGATGGCCCAGCAGGATGTACGTTATTACTTGAACGGCCTGCTGATCGACGTTACGCCGGCCAGGATTCGCGCCGTTGCGACCGATGGCCACCGTTTGGCGTTCAGTGAACTCAAGCGGGAAACCGGGGCGAGCGAGAGCCTGCAGGTGATTCTGCCGCGTAAGTCCATCCTGGAACTGAGCCGTCTGCTCGACAACACCGACGAGGAAGTGGTGGTGCTGCTCAGTGCCGGCCAGGCGGTGGTCGACATTGATACCGTGCGCCTGACCACCAAGACCATCGACGGTCGCTTTCCCGACTACGAGCGGGTGATTCCCGAAAACGGAGACAAGAAGGTGACGGCCGATCGCGAGACCCTGCGTCGCGCCTTGGCCCGAACCGCCATTCTGTCGAACGAGAAGTTCCGCGGCGTTCGTCTGCTGCTCGAGGAAGGCCTGCTTAAACTGCAGACGCACAACCCTGAGCACGAAGAGGCCGAGGAAGAAGTCGAGGTCAGCTACAGCGGCGCCTCGATGGAGATCGGCTTCAACGTCAACTATCTGATGGATGCCCTGGCCGTGATGAACGCCGCCCAGGTCAATCTGGAACTGAAGAACGCGGAGTCGAGTGGCTTGCTGCATGAGACCGATGACCGGTCCAGCAAGTACGTCATCATGCCCATGCGCCTTTGAGCCAGAGTAATACCGTCGCTCTGTTCAGGGGCGACAATCTCCGTCTGTACAAGAGCGTGGAGCTGAGTCCCCACGCTCATCTCAATCTCATCACCGGCAGTAATGCGGCCGGCAAGACCACTTTGCTGGAAGGGCTTTACTGGCTGGGGCGAACCAAGAGTTTCCGGGCAGGCGACGCGGGCGAACTGGCTGGGGCAGCTGGCAAGCACTGGTCCTTGTTTGCGCAGGTTCAATCTTCGATGGGCGTCGCCGACAAGATCGGCGCGGGCTGGGATGGTGAAACCGTTGGTCTTCGCTACAACGAGCAACGAGCCCGTAGCGCTGATCTTGCGCGGGTTCTGGCGATCCAGCTGATCGATCCAGTCGGCCATAGGCTGATCGAGGACGGTCCGGGATATCGGCGGAGCTACCTCGACTGGGGAGTGTTCCACGTGGAACATTCGTTTCTGGGTGCCTGGCAGCGCTACCAAAGGGCACTCAGGCAGCGCAACCAGGCCTTGAGACTGGGGCAGCCGGATTCGGCGGTGTCGGCCTGGGATCCTGAGCTTGCTGACATGGCTGCCGTCGTAACCGCCGCCAGAGTTCGTCATGTAGAGGCTCTGGCCGGCCCGTTCACGAAGGAGGTTGAGCGTCTGCTGGAACAGAGTGATGCTCGCCTGAGCCTGAGTCCTGGCTGGAACGAGGAGCGAGGATTCGCCAGCAGCTTGGCCGATCAGCTACAGCAGCACCGACGCCTGAGTACGACGGCCATTGGTCCGCACCGCGCCGAACTCCGGCTGGCGATGGCGGGCCAGCGACTGAAGGGCAGGGTCAGCCGGGGTCAACAGAAACTGCTCGTCGCAGCCCTGGTCCTGGCACAATGTACGATTCTGATCGAGGCGGGTTTACCGCCCCCCGTGGTGCTGGTCGACGACTTCAGCGCCGAATTGTCCACGGAGTATCAGAGCCGGCTGGCGACCGCATTGGCGGCGTATCCAGGGCAGGTATTCGTGACGGCGTTCCAGAAGCCTCAGGCTTTTGAGACGATGCCGGTAAAGATGTTCCACGTGGAACACGGGCGTTTGTCCGTGGTCGAGCAGAGTGAAAATGGCAGATAACGAACAGGTTTACGACGCTTCTAGCATTCGTGTGCTCAAGGGCTTGGAAGCTGTGCGTCAACGTCCCGGTATGTACATTGGTGACACCGACGACGGCACCGGTCTGCATCACATGGTGTTCGAAGTCGTCGACAACGCCATCGACGAAGCTCTGGCCGGTTACTGCACCGAGGTGTCGGTGACCTTGCACGGCGATGGCAGCGTGGCGGTGACCGATAACGGTCGCGGTATTCCGACCGAAGTCATGCCTTTGAGCCCGATGGAACGACGCCACGCTTTGTCTAAGGCTTCGATCATGGCCCGGTCACCCTCGACGGC